>NZ_JAYKTT020000062.1:0-22175 GCF_038404745.2 Chlorogloeopsis sp. ULAP02
CCAAGGTACGAGTGAATTTTGAGGAGATATTTGCACTCGCGTTGGTAAGGTATTGACGAAAAGACCTACTATTGATTCAACTCCTGGCAATGTTACGGGACGACCAGATACAACAGTACCAAATACTACATCTTTTTCCTTGCTATAGTAACTTAGTAACAAAGCCCAAGCACCAATAAATAGAGTATTTAAAGTTAGATGGTGGTGTTTTGCAAAGGATTTGAGTGCTGTTGTCACAGTTGCAGATAGTTGAATTTGCTGTTGAGCATAGTTGTCTTTTTCACCATAGTTAATACTGCGGTTAATTGCCAAAGAAGTAGGTTTTTTAAACCCTGTCAGTTTTTGTCGCCAAAATGCTTCTGCTGCTGATAAATCCTGCTTTTTCAACCAAGCTATATAATCTCGATAGGAATGACATGGTTGTAATTGCAGACTATTACCTTGGCAAAATGCTTCGTAAAGAGTAAAAAGTTCTTTCAGTAAAATATCAGTACACCAGCCATCTAATATCAGATGGTAAGCAGTCCAAATCAGCTGATAAATGTCTTCATCAATGCGAATCAAAGTTAGTCGCATTAAAGGCGGTTCAGAAAGCTGAAAACCACGCTGACGGTCTAGTTCTAGAAAAGAATTTAATTGTTTTTTCTGCTTATAATTCGAGAAGTTCTGCCAATTATACTGCTCTATTACCAGTTTCACACACCGATATACTACTTGAACTGGTTTATCTAAATTATTTGAAATAAAACCTGTTCTTAAACTGGGGTGTCGTTCTATAATTCGCTGCCAAGCTTTTTCAAAAGCAGAGAAATTCAGTTTTCCTTGTAATGTACATAAAATTTGCTCCAAATACATTCCTGAATTCGGTTCCGCCAGGATGTGAAATAGCATCCCTTGTTGGGTTGGCGAAAGAGTGTAAATGTCTTCAATATCTTCAATTTTCATGTTAGCTGAAAAGCTCGTTTAGTTCTGATTGACTTAATTCGGATTCTGGAAAATCTGAAGGTGTAAAACTAGTTAAATTTTGGGATTGTACTTCTTCGCTATCCGTTGGAGTAAGCAAAGCTGTTTCCGCGATTTTTGCCAATTCAGCAATATTTGGATAATCAAACAGTTGATTAGTCGTCAGTTGCCAACCTAACTGATTTGCTTTAGCGATAATTTGAATGCTCTGAATAGAATCTCCTCCCAACTCGAAGAAATTATCATAAATACCCACCCTTTCAATCCCAAGAACTTGACTCCATATACTTGCTAGTGCTTTTTCAAATGGTGTTGTAGGTTCTATGTAGTTCTCTTCCGTCTGTACATTTTCTTCTTGGAGGAAGAGATTTAATAGTTCACGTTTTTCGGGTGATAGTTGTTCAAGGCGTTCCAAAAAATCACTCATTTTTTGTTTCTCTAGTTTATTCAGGCTGCAAAGTTAATATTTTCTTTTGGGCAAGTATAAGTTGTGCTTCTTCGTCAGAAATTTGTTCCAGCTTTTGTAAAAGATGGGCTATTTTCATCTCGTTCATGAGTTTTTGATTAGGTGCTGGTAAATTCCGACGATCAACTTTGCCATTAGGAGTCAAAGGCAAGGTATCTAAGATGATGAAGATATTAGGTATTTTGTAAGTTGGTAATTTCTGTCTTAAGAAATTTCGTAATTGGCTGGTGCTGGGTGCAATTTCGGATGTTACAACATAAGCTACTAAATATTTTTTTCCTAATTCTTCTCTCGCTAAAACCACCGCATTCTCAATATCTGGGTATTGCTTCAAGACTGTTTCAATCTCTTCTAATTCAATGCGATATCCATTGATTTTGACTTGATAATCGCGGCGACCAATAAATTCGATATTACCGTCAGCAAGGAAGCGCCCTAAATCTCCTGTTTTGTAGAGAATATCACCTTCTTGATCGCTGAATGGATTAGGAATGAATTTTTGGGCGGTTAATTCAGGACGGTTTAAATATCCACTGACTACACCTTCTCCGCTAATATATATTTCTCCGACAACTCCAATAGGTACAGGTTGTAAGTGGATATCTAGCAAATATATTTGGGTGTTAGAAATGGGGCGACCGATGGGAATAGTATGCCTTGATTCATAGTCTTGACAATTGCAGACACTACTCCAGACGGTTGCTTCGGTTGGGCCGTATTCATTGAAAAGTGATCCTTGGGGTAATAGTTGACGATGATGTTTGACTAAGGCGGGCGAACAAGTTTCTCCCGCAACAATCACGGTACGTAGAGAAATTAATTCAGCAGGTTGGATATGGTCTAACAACAATGCGTACAAAGAAGGAACACTTAACCAATGGGAGATTTGGTGTTGTGCGATCGCCTTTCCTAAATGCCAAATATCTCTTTGTCTACCTTCGTTAACTAGTACTAAGGTTCCTCCTTGACACAAAGTCCAGAAAATCACCGCCACCGAACTATCAAAGGCAAATGAAGGAATTAATAAAAAACTGCGAACGGGTTCTGAGTAATAAGCAATTCTGGCACTGGTAGAATGCACCAAGTTTTTATGAGTAACTGGTACTCCTTTCGGTTTACCCGTAGAACCAGAAGTATAAATAATATAGGCTAAATGATTTGGCTCTGTGTAGTTAATAAGCTTATCTTGGCTACTTATGGTTATTAACTCCCAGTCTGTATCCAGGCAAATAACCGTCATTCGCCCTAAATTATTAACTAATGACTTTTGACTAACAACCAATGACACCCCAGCATCTTGCAGTATCAAATTGATATGCTCTTGCGGATAGGCAGGATCTAACGGTACGTATGCGCCGCCAGCTTTGAGAATACCTAATATCCCTACGATCATTTCTAGGGAAGGTTCTACATAGAGTCCTACAGGTACATCATGACTTACCCCTAAATTTTGCAAGTAATGAGCAAGTTGATGAGAACGTTCGTTGAGTTCTTGATAAGTTAACTGCTGATCCCCAAATACTAACGCTGTTGCATTCGGTGTCTGCAATGCCTGATTTACAAACCATTGATGAATGAGTAAGTTTTCGGGATATTCCCTACTTGTATCATTCCACTCCACCAATAACTTATGCTGTTCATTAACAGGAAGTAAACATTGAGACTCATAGCGATCGCTTGGTTGTTGAGACATGGCTGTTAGTGTCTCAAAATAGTAACTACCAATGGCTTCTAGTTGAACTTGATTAATCTTGGTGAGGTCGCATTCTAAATCAAGTTGAATATTATCCGAAAATGGCTCTCGGTTAAACTCGACTCTTAAAGCAAAATGGGTTTCACCAAAACCTTGCGCCCCGACAATTTCTAAACCTGTTAATAATTGAAGGTTCTGAAATATATGGAAGTGAGTATAGTTAAAAACAGTTTCAAATAACTGTTCTCCACGATTAAGCTTTTTCAATTCCGCGTAGGGATAGCGTCTATAAGGTAATAATTCACTTTCTGCTTGAAAAGTTTGTTGTACTAAGTCTATCCATGTTCCTCCATGCAGTTGTAAACGCAATGGCACAGTGTTCAAATGGATACCTAGTGTCTGTTCTCCGTCCTCGGTTTCTAATCTACCGTTCGACTCCAAACCCGTTAATACATCCGTCTCACCACTTAATAAACTCATGACTCTGATATGTGCAGCTAGCAAAACGTGCTTGAGGGGAACCTGCGCTATCTTCGCCAGCTGTTTGAGTCCATCGGACAATTCTGAGGAGATAGGAACATTCAAAACACCAATTTCAGGATTTGAATTGCTAGGACTGTTACGATCCCAACGTGGCAATTGGATTGTGATGCAATCTTTTAGGCTTTGCGTCCAATAGTTACGGCATTCTTCTGACTCTAGCGTTGAACGTTCTAGTGCAACAAAATCTCGGTATGTAATTGTCGGTGCCGAATCAATAGGATATGTCTGGTTGTGAAGTAAAGCCCAATAACGATGTAATAACTCAGTTAGTAATGAAGCAGTACTCCATCCATCTAAAATGCAGTCGTGGAAACTCAAGACGAGATAAAAAGATTCGTCCGTGAGGCGATGAACGAAAAAGCGAATCATTGGTGGACAAGTCCAATCAAAATTTCGCTGTTTCTCGGTTTCTACCCAAGTCTCAATTGCTTGTTTTTGCTGAGTTGGCGATAGAAAGCGTAAATCTTCTACTTGTAGCGGTACACTTACTTGCTCATGGACTAGTTGTAGTGGTTCGCTAAAGTTAATTAAATCAAACGAAGTCCGTAAAATTGGGTGACGATTGACTAGTTGCTGAATTGCTTGTTGCAAAAATTCCACATCAAAACGAACTCGCAACTGGTAGAAGAATATATCATGATACATTGGCGAATCAGGGCTGTATTGAGAATGAAAAATAACTCCCGCCTGGATTCTCGCTAAAGGATAAGCATCTTCTATATCAGATGGTAATTTTTGGCGATCGCTTGTAGCAATCAAACTGAATCTTTCTGTTTTCGGCTTCCATAAAGAACTCGGTTCAGTAATTTTGACTTCCTGCGCCAATTCATAAATTGTTTGATGTTGAAAAAGTTGTTGTAGCGAAAAATTCAAGCCTCTTTCTTGAGATTTGGCTAACACCTGAATACTACGAATAGAATCTCCTCCTAACTCAAAAAAATTATCGTGGATACCTACTCGTTCAATCCTCAGCACCTGTGTCCATATTTGAGCTAATGCTTTTTCTGCTGAGGTAGTCGGAGCAATGTAAGCTGGATCTAGTTCAGGTCTGATGCGATCGGGGTTTGGTAAGGCTCGTTTGTCTACTTTCCCACTCGGCGTTAAAGGTAGACTATCTAACATGACGAAAGCCGCAGGTATCATGTATTCAGGTAACTGATTTTTTAGCCAACGACGCAATTCAGTAATGGTTGGTGCAGGCTGTTGAGAAGAGACGCAATAAGCGATTAATCGGCGATCGCTAAAATTTTCTGATTTATTTTTTTTAATAAATTGGCGCAGTTCCGTAACAGCAGCATCAGGCTGAATGTCACCAACAAACTCAGTTTCTCGCATCAAAACCACAGCTTCCTCAATAGCTGGATGTTGGTGCAATATCGCCTCAATTTCTCCCAATTCAATGCGGAAGCCGCGAACTTTTACTTGTTCGTCAATGCGTCCCAGATACTCAAGTTCGCCATTCGGTAAATAACGTCCTAAGTCTCCAGTTTGATAAAGCCTTATAGAGTAATTTCCAAAGGTGCGATCGCTAAACCTTGCAGCAGTCAGTTCGGGACGATTCAAATAACCCCGCGTCACACCAGCACCACCAACGTAGATTTCTCCAGGTACTCCAACAGGTACGATTTGGCGATGTTTATCTAATATATACACTTGTAAGTCGGGAATTGGACGACCAATTACGCTGTTTGTACGATTGAGATCGGCTTTGCTAAGAGGGTGATAGGTAACGTGTACGGTGGTTTCTGTAATGCCGTACATATTAATTAATTGCGGTAAGCGATTCTCCTCCAAAGACGCTTCGCGAACGCCATGACGGTCAAACCAAGGCTTTAAAGTTTTGATTTCCAAGGCTTCCCCACCAAAAATTACTAGACGCAAGGCAAGTTTCTGCGTAGTTGTACAAGCTTGTTGTTCTAAGCGCATCAACTGACGAAAAGCAGAAGGAGTTTGATTAAGAACTGTTACCTGCTCTTGACAAAGTAAATTATAAAAGGCATCAGGAGAGCGACTAATCAAGTAAGGAAAGATTACCAACCGTCCGCCGTAAAGCAGCGCCCCCCACATTTCCCACACAGAAAAGTCAAAAGCATAAGAATGAAACAGCGTCCACACATCGTCACTGCTAAATTTAAACCACTCGTCAGTTGAGCTAAACAACCGCACAACATGGGAGTGATTCACCAAAACGCCTTTCGGCTGACCAGTGGAGCCGGAAGTATAAATTACATAAGCTAAGTTATCGGCTGTAACTTCCCCGATGGGATTGTGTTCTCTCTGTTGTTTGACTTGCTCTAGGCAGACGATGGAGCCTGTAAAAGTAGGAAGCTTTTCAATTAGCTGCTTCTGCGTTACCAGTATCGTTATATTTGCGTCTTCTAAAATGAATGCCAAACGTTCTTGGGGATAATTCGGATCTAAGGGTACATAAGCTCCCCCAGCTTTGAGAATACCAAGTATACCGACAATCATTTCTAAAGAACGCTCGACGCATAAGCCAACTTTAGTTTCTGGCTTTACACCCAAGCTTTGGAGATAGTGCGCGAGCTGATTTGCCCGTGCGTTGAGTTGCTGGTAAGTCAGCTGTTCATCAACAAAGGTAATTGCTACAGCATCAGGTGTTAGTTCTACTTGGGTTGCAAACAATTTATGCAGACATCGCAGCCCCCTTTCTTCCACCCTTATCAAGGGTGGAGATAATATTTGATGCTGTTCTGCATCTGTCAAAAGTGGTAAATTGGCGATGGGTTGCAGTGGGTTAGCGATCGCCCCAGTGAGTAAGGTCTGAAAATGACCTGCCATGCGGGTAATAGTATCACTATCAAACAAATCAGAGTTATATTGCCAAGCAGCAGTTAGAACTCCATCGATTTCAGCCATCATTAAGGTTAACTCAAACTGCGCTATTTGCTGTTCGAGTCCCAAAGATTCTAACTGTAAATCTCCCAAATTCATGCCTATTCCAGTTTCACCCAGTGCCAAGGCTGCCAATCCTGCTTGCTGTGTGATTTGGGCTTTTTGTAAGACAAACATGACTTGGAATAAAGGCGATCGCCCCGGCTCGCGCATAGGTACTAGCTGTTCTACTATCAGGAAAAAGGGATAATCTTGATGGGCAAAAGCATCCAAAACTGTTTGCTGGACTTGCTCCAAAAAAGTTTCAAAGCTAGGATTGTCAGCGAAATTGGCTCTGAGAACTACCGGATTAACTAAGTAACCGACAACTCCCGCCCAAGCAGCTCGATTTCTACCACTGGTAGGAGAACCGACGAGTATATCTTCTTGTCCTGTGTAGCGGTAAAGCAACGATTGAAAAGCTGCAAGCAGTGTCATGTAGAGGGTAACTTGGCGATCGCGGCTGAAGTCTTTTAGTTTCTGTGTGAGTTCTCCACTAAATTTACAGGTATAAAATGCCCCTCGATAACTTTGCATAGATGGGCGCGGGCGATCGGTGGGCAGATTGAGTACAGGTAATTCCCCTGCTAATTGCTTTTGCCAGTAAGCCCAAAGTCTCTTACCTTCTGAACTTGCTAGCATTTCTGCTTCAGCACGCACGTAGTCAGCATACTGTTTGGTCAAGGGAGGAAGGGTTAGAGGTATACCGTTTTTTTCTGCCTCATACAACCTGCCTAACTCATCCACTAGCACGGTCAAACTCCAGAGGTCTGCCACAATATGATGAACTACTAGCAAAAGAGTATGTTCTTGAGGTGAGCGAATAAATAAACCTACCCTCATTAACGGCCCTTGTTCCAAATCAAAGGGAGAATGGGCTAGTTGAATCAGGCGATCGCTCAAAGATAGCTCATCCCATGCTGATGCATCTTCCTGTCGCCAATCAACTTGTAGCTGTTGATGGACTCGCTGTACAGTTTGCCCTTGATTGGTAATAAAAGTAGTCCGCAGGCAAGGATGGCGATCGGTTAATATTTGAAAAGCTCGATGTAAAGCCTTAATATGCAATTCGCCCCGAATACGCACAGCCCTAGCAATGTTGTAGGCAGGAGTTAGGAGTGCTAGTTGCTGTAAAAAGTACAACGCCTGTTGACCGTGGGAAAGGGGATAATCGGTGACGGCATTAAGCGTAGAACTTTGTAGCGATGGTGGATCGGATTGTAACTGGGCGATTAACTTGATTCCTAGTTGTTCAATACTGACATTTCCCAAAAAACAAGCCATTGGCAAAACCACACCTAAATTAGTTTCAATGGTGTGCTGAAGTTCAATTGCCATCAATGAATCAATTCCCAGACTACCTAAAGATTGCCTTGGATTTACTTGCTTCAGGGATACTTTCATAACCCTGGCGACTTGTTGCTGAAGATAAGACTTCAGTTGTGATTGGCGCTGTGATGGCTCCAATACCAAAATGTCTTCATGACTCAAACCGACTTTACTATCTATTTCATGAATATCTTCTAAAATGCAACTAGCTATTGTTTCCAAAGTTCCTGCCAAAAACCCAGCCCGACAAGCATGGCGTTGAATCTTACCGCTAGAAGTTTTGGGAATATTACCTGGTTTGAGAAGTAACACCGCATAAACTTGCACCTCATGTTCTTCTACCACCGCCTGACGAATAGCTCCTATTACTTCCTCAGTCTCTAAATTTCGTATATAACTGCGCTGTACTTCTTGGGCGATAACTAGCCTCTCTTCGCCATTCACATCAACAGAAAACGCTGCTCCACTTTCTGCTTGTAGTGCTGGGTGGCTCTTGGCTACCGCCCATTCTATGTCTTGTGGGTAATGGTTGCGCCCCCGGATAATTATCAAATCCTTCAGACGACCAGTAATAAAGAGTTCGCCCTCATACAAAAATCCCAAGTCGCCTGTACGCAGAAAAGGCCCTTCTTTTGTATCTTTCAGACAAGCTCGGAATGTATACTCTGTTTGTTCTTTTCGACACCAATACCCCTGAGTCACACTAGCTTCCGCCACCCAAATCTCGCCTACTTCACTAGGTAGACAAGGCGTTAAAGTATCAGGGTTGACAATGACAATCTTTAAATTTGGCAAAGGACGACCACAACCTACCAACGTCCTGACATCAACTTCTTTTGTACTGGCTGGAACGATCTGATTTTGTGCCAATGCTAAGGATTTCACCGACTGTAATACTGGTGGAGCCGCTTTACTACCACCAGAGACAATCAATGTCGTTTCTGCCATCCCATAACAAGGATAAAACGCCTCGCGGCGAAATCCGCATTCAGCAAAGGTGAGAGCAAACTGCTCCAAAGTTTCTTTCCGAATCGGCTCGGCTCCGTTAAAAGCAACTTCCCAACTACTGAGATCCAAAGTGGCTCGTTGTTCAGGCGTAATTTTACGAACACATAAATCATAGGCAAAATTCGGCCCGCCACTGGTTGTGGCTTTATACCGAGAAATTGCTTGTAGCCAACGCCAGGGTTTTTGCAAAAATGCCACAGGAGACATGAGAATGCACGGTATTCCCAAGTACAAAGGCTGGAGCATATTCCCAACCAATCCCATATCATGAAATAGAGGTAGCCAACCGACAAAAACCGTTTCCGTTGTATGCTCCATTGCCAGTTGAATCAGCTTTTGATTATGCAAAAGATTGCCATGACTAACCTTGACTCCCTTCGGTGCTGCTGTAGAACCTGAAGTATATTGCAGCAACGCTAAAGTATCACTGGTAAGATTGGTTTCTTGTTGCCATTTATCTTCTCCCTGACTTGTCATCTGGTCAGTAGCTAGCCATTGCATAGTTGCCAGTTCTGGAAATTGGTTAAACTGACGCTTGATGTCAGCCAAAAGGTTTGTAGTTGTTAAGACAATAGTTGCCTGTGCATCTGCAATGATGGCTTGTAATCTAGGCATGGAACGGTTTGAGCGTGGCGGATAAGCAGGAACCGCTATAACTCCGGCATAAAGGCATCCAAAAAATGCAGTGATGAATTCTAAACCTGGTGGGTAGAGCAACAATGCCCTTTCTCCTCTATTTGCACAGGTTTGGAGTAAGGTAGCAATAAGCCGAGCTTGCCAATCTAATTCTCCATAAGTTAAATAAGAACCCTCCACTTCCCCATCCACAAGAAAAGTATATGCCTGCTGTTGGGGTTGCTTGCTTGCTCTCCACTGAAGCAGTTCAACCAAAGTGGAAAATTCAACTGGTAACTTGAAAAAGCTTTTGCTCATTTGGAAACCTTCTCAATTGTGCGTTCAAGGTCATCAATCACTTCAAATTCAGGCGTTGCACTGTTAAACGACTAGAAAACACATTTTTAACCATCTCAGAAATTTTATCTAATAGCTTTGAGAAGGGAATTTATATCAAAAATGGAAGATAAATTCCTTTTTCCCTCTTGAAGAATACCTAATCGAACTGGGAGGTTTTTGAACGTAGATGCGCCTTCTTCGGCTTGCCGCAGGCTACCACAAAGAACACAAAGAAAAAATAGGTAATTTTGTAGTGGGAAGGGAGTAATAAATATTTAAGAACCAAGGATATATTGGAAGTGAAATAATTATTCTTTTTCCCAAAGAATTTTTTCTTGTGCCTTATTGTGAGGGCGAAAAACAGTAAAAAATCAGATGAAAGCCAAAAATGTCAGAATTTACTATTTTTATGACTATTAATTACTTTCCTTCAAAATCTTTCATTTTGAGGATAAATTTTCCCACATGATATCGAAAATCTTCTCAGCAATCCTCAACTATCAACATATTACATACTTCTCCTTATTATACAAGTAGTAATAACTTATTGCTATTTATTTTTGCATATTCATTCTTATAATTTATGTAATTAATACTGAATTAACAATCATTAGCTTCAGTTAATTATTCTTATTTTTAAAATTCGTAAATATTTAATACATATTTTCAAGAAAATGAAAATATTTCAAACTTTTTATTTGAAATACAGGCAAGTTTGACGGACAGTCTTTTGACATAAATAGCTGCTTCACCCAAGATCAATAATACTTTCTAAAACTCGAAGATTATAGATATATCGATTTAAAGCTAGGCTTCCACGGGCAGTTTACCCACAAGACCACAACATTAGATTAGCAACGAAAAGTGTATTTCTCTCTGCCTTCTGCCACGCCAGTCGCCCCAAGTCGGGGAACCCGCCCACGGCGCTGGCTCCTCTGCCTTATTTTCAAGCAGGAGCTTGACTTTTTTTACCACCTTGGTATTGTAAGAATGATTATCGTTATACTTATTCAGCAGTACTTCAACAAAATACTTTTGGCGTCAGAAACCCTAGTAGTTCTACAAGCGAACTTTAGTTGGGTTTTGTGAACCCAGCGAAGTTAGATCGGTTTGTTGCTTTCCCATGCTGCACTAGCAGAGATTGGAGTTATTTATGTTGAAACGCAAGTAATACCTTCACGTTGTTGTGGTATCCAATGGGGTATGGAGGAAAATTTTGAAACAAAGACAGTTTGTTTATTGGGGAATTGTAGGAGTTATTTGTCTGTTAGGAACTCAGCCTGTAAAAGCACAGACAGAAGAAAAGTTGGCTAAAGAAGCTACTTCCAGCACTGAGATCCTCCAACTTAGTGAGTTTCAAATTCCTTATACCAGTGTGAAAGACTGGCTTGCACAAAGTGAAGTCATACAAGTAACAGGAGTGCGCCTTTCCTCAACAGATGGTGGTTTGGAAATCATCCTAGAAACTTCTGCATCTAACAACCTACAAACTACAACCAAACGTGAGGGGAATAACTTTATTGCAGATATTCCTAACACTCAACTACGTCTACCAACAGGCGACTCCTTCCGTCAAGACAAGCCAGTTGCCGGAATTTCAGAAGTAACGGTTACGAACCTAGATGCCAATACTATCCGGGTAACGGTGACAGGTGAAGCAGGTGCGCCAAAAGTTGAACTGTTTGACAGCGATGAAGGTTTAGTTTTCGGGATTACACCAGCCATATCTCCTACACCCCAACAGCTGCCACCACAGACACCTGAAACAGAAAAACAGCCTAGTAGCGAAACAGCACCAGAACAGCCATCTGCTCAAGACGATCAACCCATTGAACTAGTAGTTACAGGTACACAAGACGGTGAATACAACGTACAAATTGCTCCCAGTTCTACAAAAATTGATGCACCTCTACGCGACATTCCCCAATCTATTCAAGTTGTCCCTCAACAGGTGCTAGAAGACAGACAAGTAACACGTTTAGATGAATTCACAGATAACGTCAGTGGTGTGCAAAGGATATTCGGCTTTGGCACAGCATCCGGCTACAATATTCGCGGTTTGTTCGCAGGGTATGAAAACCTCCGCAATGGCTTCCGGGATCAAGGTAATCCTCGTGATATTGCCAACGTTGAGCGAGTAGAAGTGCTTAAAGGCCCATCATCAGTTCTTTATGGTGGTGGTAGCGCTTTTTCTCTCAGTGGATTAGTAAACACAGTCACCAAAAAGCCGCTTGAAAATCCCTTTTATCAAGGCCAGTTGACGATTGGCAGTTTCGATTTTTACCGTCCAAGTATTGATATCACCGGGCCATTGTTAAGCGATCGCTCTGCTTTGTACCGCTTAAATGCCGCCTATGAAAATGCCAACAGTTATCGTGATTTTGTCTCTAGCGAAAACTTTTTCATAGCTCCCGTTTTGACTTTGCAAATTAGTCCGCGCACAACTTTCACCACCGAATTTGAATATCTCGACTACAGTTATATTTTTGATAAAGGATTGCCGTTAGATCCTGTATCTTTACGGCTTCCAGTTAACAGGTTTATTGGAGAACCCAATCTCGATCCGACTACGGGAAATGTTGCCTCCATTAGTGGTAACTTTGAACATCAGTTTAGTGAAAACTGGAAATTTAGACAGGGGTTAAATGCAACTATTAATAATACTGAGGTTGGTAACGCTCGGATATATTCAATATCTCTACAAGAGGATGGTCGCACACTAGATCGCACATCTTCACGGGGAGCGCAAAAAACAGAAAATTACACCTCACAAACCGAAATTTCGGGAAAATTTCATACAGGTTCTTTACGCCATAATTTTTTATTTGGTGTAGAATTAGCCAGATTCAAATATGGCTATGATGTTTTTGAAGCTCCTTTAGCTCCTATTGATATTTTTAACCCAGTTTATGGTGCAAGACCAGGAGAATTCAGCCTTAGTTTTGCGGGGGAACAAGGCGGAGATAATATTGGTTTTTATGTCCAAGATTTAATAGAGATTTTGCCTAATCTCAAGATTTTAGCAGGTGGTAGATTTGATGTGGTTGACTCTTTCTTTAAAGACCGTCCAACCAATACAGTAGTAAATGAGCAAACAGACAGCAGATTTTCGCCACGAGTTGGCATAGTCTATCAACCGAGTCAGTCTACATCTGTTTATTTCAATTGGACTAACGCTTTCGTTCCTCAAATATTTAGTAGAAGTCGGACAGGTGAACAATTCAAACCAGAAATTGGCGAACAGTTTGAGGTAGGAATTAAGCAAGATTTTTTTGACAATCGTGTGTCAGCAACTCTGGCATTGTATCAAATAAATCGTAAGAATGTTTTGACACCAGATCCAGTTGATACTAATTTCAGCATCCAAACGGGTGAACAAAGAAGCCGTGGGATTGAATTAGATATTGGTGGAGAAATATTACCAGGTTGGAAGATTATCGCTACCTATGCTTATACAGACGTTGTTGTCACCGAAGATAATAACCTAGATCTGATTGGCGATCGCACAGCAGGTGTACCTGAACATAGCGCTAGCTTGTGGACTACTTATGAAATTCAAAACGGTAATTTGCAAGGATTAGGTTTTGGTTTGGGATTAGTATATGCAGGAGAACGTGAAGTATCTTTACCCAATACATTCACAGTTCCCTCATACTTGAGAACTGACGCATCTATTTTTTATCGTCGGAGCAATTACAGAATTGGTCTAAATGTCAAAAATCTCTTTGACGTTAAATATTACGAAGTAGATGGTTTTAGTCTTCTCCCCGCAGCACCATTGACGGTGTTGGGTACAGTTGCAGTGGAGTTTTAGTCATGGCAAAAATTGTATTTTGCATTTGGCGATTGCAAGGCGAATTTTATGGCACTTTGAAATTGGCTAAAACTCTAAAATCTCTTGGTCATGAAGTGCTTTATTTGGGGATACCAGATTCTGAAGAAAATGCTCAAAATCATGGTTTTACTTTTCTACCTATTCTCGAAAGATGGTTCCCAAAAGGTTTTATACGAAAGGTGAATAATAAACATCTTAAAGCTAGTGGGCTTAAGCTCATCTTAGAGCAAATCAAATATATCAAGTATTTTAAGTCTATGATTAATTCTTTCCTAACAGGAGAGAACCGCGAAGTACATACTTTACTCAAACAAACTCGTCCCGATTTACTTTTGATTAGTACATCTTCACCTCTGTTCTCAACGTTACTGGCTTTAATAGCTTATGAATGCCAAGTTACAACTATTTATTTAACGGATATGTTTACGGCATTACCACCACCTAATTCAACCCCACAAGTAAAATTTTCTCCTCAGTACTGGATACAACAACTTAAAATAGCACTCAGTTGGTTAATTGGTATCGATGTAAATATTAAAACTATTATCAAGAAAATTTCTATCAAGAGTAAAGTTCCTCTGGAATTGCTAGATTTTCAGCAGGTGATTCCTTTGAAATTACCACATTTATTTTTATGTCCTGAAGAATTAGATTTTCCTGGAACTGTAAGACCAGGATGTTATTATGCAGAAGCTTCTATAGATTTAGAAAGACAACAACCTGATTTTAATTGGTCAAAAATCAAGAAAGATAAAGCTCTAATTTATTGTGCTTTAGGAACTACAGTAGGAGCGGTAGAAACTTTAACTGTAGCTAAAGCTAAACAATTTATTCAGAGCGTCATCGATAGTATATCTAAAAAACCTAAATATCAATTAGTGGTTTCGGTGAGCGATTACCTTAGTATTGACGATTTTACTTTTATTTCTGATGATGTCATCATAGTTAATAAAGCACCGCAATTAGCACTTTTGGAACGAGCTTATTTAGCAATCATAGCTGGAGGAATACATACTATTAAAGAATGTATATTTTCAGGAACACCAATGATTGTGTTTCCTATTTGTGCCGATCAACCAGAAAATGCCAAGAGGATTCAATATCATGGATTAGGATTGGTGGATGATATTCAAGATTTAACAGTCCAGAAAATAACTAATTTCATTGAAACAATAGAAAATAATTCTTCATTGCAGCAGCGAGTGGAAACCTGGGGCAATAAATTTAGGAAAATAGAAAACTCTGGACTATCTATAAAATTTATTTCAGAAATTTTAGCTAATACAAAATAAAATAACTAAATTTTAGTTTGATTTGTGCTAATTTTTAATTTTGACTATCCTCAGCCAGCTTGATTTGCGATTCCACCACATCTGACTTCCTGTTCTAAGATAAAACCAAAAGCTTGAGAATGCTGCCATGACGACTCATCTGCCCCGTCAGCCCCATTCAAAAACTCATGACTTGCCGCCCCTGGAAAATGGCGATCGCCTGACTCGCCCTGAATTTGAGCGGCGGTATGCGGCTGCACCCCACATCAAAAAAGCAGAACTGATCGAAGGAATCGTTTATGTGGCATCTCCCTTACGCTTTCAACAACATGCAGAACCCCATAGTCGTCTACACGGATGGCTCTGGACGTATCAAATTGTCACACCAGGGCTACGTCTGGGCATTGAGCCAACAATTCGCCTTGATTTGGATAACGAACCCCAACCAGACATTGTGCTGATTTTAGATGAAGCAGTAGGAGGGCAAGCTAGAACAACGGACGATGGCTATCTCGAAGGAGTCCCGGAATTGATAGTTGAAATTGCCGCTAGTAGTGCCTCAATTGATACAGGTAGCAAGAAGCAAGCTTATCGCCGTAATGGGGTATTGGAATATATTGTTTGGCGATTGTTTGGAAATCAACTGGATTGGTTTGGTTTGGTAGAAGGAGAGTATCAAGCACTCCTAGCTGATGGGGATGGCATCATTCGCTCCCAAGTATTTCCAGGCTTGTGGTTGGCGCTAGAGGCATTATTAAATAATCAGATGGCGCGGGTATTAGAGGTGTTGCAGCTGGGATTAAGTTCGCCTGAACATGGGGAATTTGTGGAGCAATTGGGGAAGAAATGGCAAGACTAGTACCTCTTTTTTGGAAGTCAAAAATCAAAAGTTAAATGTAATTAGGTTTTCAAGTTCATAAGTGTGTTTAGGAGAGTTTATGGTTACTAAATTTGTAAAAAATAAAAATCAAGATTTATCTTTATTTGAGTAACATCGCTCATAAATTTCTAAACTATTTACAGTAGTTGAAAGTTTATTAATTTGCCAGGATATTTGGGATTAAAACTGATGCCAATAATCAAAATACCAAAACATTATCTTGTATCTCAGGATGAAGATTCAATTACGGTAGATGTACCAGAGTCAATGCTGTTAAATTGGCAAAGAGATTACAAAAAAATCACTAAAGCCAAAGGGATTTTAAAGGATAAAAAAGAAGCAATTCTTACTCATTTAAACACTCTTCGTCAGGAGTGGGATGAATGAGATATCTTTACGATACAAATATTTTTATCTACTATCTTGCTGGTGAGACAAGAGTTGATTCATTGTTTGCAGAAGATTTTTTGAATTTACATGAAATTTTAATGTCGCCAATAGTCCGCATTGAATTGGTGAGTTTCCCCGGCTTATCAGAGGATGAAGAGCAGTCGATAGAGGATTTACTATCACAGTTTAGCTCGGTTCCATTATCACGAGAAATTGAAGACCAGACAATCCAGTTAAAACGACAACATAAAATAAAGCTCCCCGATGCAATTATTGCGGCAACTACACTAAATCAAGATGCATTTTTAGTTACAAGAAATGTTAGTGATTTTAAGGGAATTGCTAGACTCAAAGTTGAAAATCCGTTTTCAGATTAGGGAAAACTAAACACAACTTACCACAATTGTATAGAAAAATTTTTGTAAATAAAGATTGATCTACAGTATTTTCGCAGTTTGACCTCATAAAAATATCGTGATTTTAAATCTATCCAAAATTTGTATATTTAATTGGTTATGGGTAATGTTGTCAGTACAATTATTAGCTGCTTGTAACCACGTTTCCCCAAGTCCACCTGCTGCTAAAGTCGGCAATGAATTCAAAGATGAAATCGTGCTGGCTTTTTCATGGGAAGATTTTGATGACAAGGGATTTGACCCGACTATGGGATGGAATTATTACGGCCCTCCATTGTTTCAAAGTACGCTGCTACGCCGTAATGAAAATCTAGAACTGGTTAATGACCTTGCCCAAAACTACACCTTTAGTAACGATAGAAAAATCTGGACATTCAAAATCCGTCCAGATGTCCGTTTCTCGGATGGTCAACCTCTGAGTGCAGAAGATGTTGCCTACACATTTAACCAAACTAAAGAAAGTGGCGGATTAATAGATTTGTCTGTGTTAGACAAAGCAGTTGTCAAAGGAAATTACGAAGTTGAATTACACCTCAAACAGCCTCAGATTACCTTTATCAATCAAATAGCCAGCTTGGGAATTGTACCAAAACACGCCCATAACAAAAACTACTTCCGCAATCCGATTGGTTCTGGCCCCTATCGCTTAGTGCAATGGAATCCTGGTGAGCAGATTATTGCTGAAGCCAACCCTTACTACTACGGAACGCCAGCAAATATTAAACGGTTGGTGATTGTTTTAACTCTCGAAGATGCAACCTTCGCGGCTGCGAAGGCGGGTAGAGTTGATGTGGCGCGTATTCCACCATCGCTAGCAATTCAGCAGATTCCTGGGATGAATTTATACGCCCACAGAAGCGATGGTCATGCAGGGTTGATGCTTCCTTATATCCCCAATACAGGCAAGAAAACATCTCAAGGATACCCTATCGGCAATGACGTAACCGCAGATCCAGCAATTCGTCAAGCCATTAACTATGCAATCAATCGACAGGTGTTAGTTGATGCTATTCTCGAAGGCTATGGTTCTCCTGCCTATACTCCGGTCAGTGGTATGCCTTGGGAAGAAGCTAAAGCTAAAATCCAAGATGCCGATACTAATAAAGCTAAACAGATTCTTGCCGCAGCTGGCTGGGAAGATAATAACGGCGATGGTATTTTAGCAAAACAAGGATTGAAAGCTGAATTTAGCATTCTCTACCCCGCTAAAGATAGCATCCGCCAAGGGCTAGCTTTAGCTGTAGCTCAAATGCTTAAACCAATTGGCATTCAGGTCAATGTGGAAGGCAGAAGTTGGAAAGAAATTGAACGCCGATTGCATAGTGATGTAGTTGTCTATGTACTAGGTACTTACGATCCACTCATCTTGTACAATCTGTACCATAGTTCGGTCGCCCAAGGAAACTGGCAAAATCCTGGTTACTATGCTAACCCCACCGTTGACCAAAATTTTGACAAAGGTATGACAGCAGCCTCAGAGACAGAAGCAAGATTATTTTGGCAAAAGATACAGTGGGACGGTCAAACTGGAATCACTACCAAAGGCGATGCTGCATCTACTTGGCTAGTTAGTCCCGATCAAACTTACTTTGTGAATAGCTGTTTAGACCTTGGCAAACAAAAGCAGATAACTCACAACTACACAGGTTCAATATTAGCCAACGTTACATCTTGGAAGTGGAATTGCGATTGACCTATGAAGCATATCTGGCGACTCTTACTGCAAAAATTCCTACACTTTCTGCTGCTACTAATAGCACTGTCAGTCATCAGTTTTGTCCTGGTAAGTTTATCTCCTGTCGATCCAGTAGATGCTTATATTGGGGCTGATGTGATGCGTGTGGGTGCAGAACAACGAGAATTAATTGCCCAACGTTGGGGACTAGATCAACCCATGACCACACGTTTTTTTCTTTGGCTAGGACAACTACTGCAAGGTAATTTAGGAACTTCCATGACCTACAACCAAACGGTGTCTGAAGTGATAGCCGAACGTTTTGAGGCATCATTAGCACTGATGGGATTGGCGTGGTTATTTTCAGGTGCGTTCGGTGTATTGCTGGGTATTGTGGCAGGAGCCAAGGAAGGGTCTTTAGTAGATCGGATAATTCGGATTTATGCTTATACTTTGGCATCGGCTCCCGCTTTTTGGATAGCCCTACTATTGTTAATTATTTTTTCGGTGACACTGCAAGTCACCCCGATATGCTGTGCAACGCCGCCCGGTATTTTAGCGGCTGATGTGACATTATGGCAAAAGCTACATCATTTATTACTGCCTGCCCTAACCCTGAGTGTGATTGGCATTGCTAATATCGCCCTCCACACCCGCGAAAAGCTCATTGAAATTCTGCATAGTAACTATGCTTTATTTGCCTATGCCCAAGGTGAAACCACTACTGGGGTAGTTATACATCACGGTTTGCGTAACGTTGCTTTACCAGCAATTACCTTGCAATTTGCCAGTTTGGGCGAATTGTTTGGTGGTTCTGTACTTGCCGAAAAAGTATTTAACTATCCTGGTTTGGGTGATGCTACCGTACAGGCAGCACTGCGAAGCGATGTCCCTTTGTTATTGGGCATTGTTTTCTTTAGTGCCACCTTTGTCTTTATAGGCAACACTTTAGCTGACCTCAGTTACCAGATTATCGATCCCCGTATCCGTTTTGGAAAATCTGCATGACAAAGCCTGCGATCGCCATCCCCACTTTACCAAATCATCCTCCCACTAAGCCCAAAGGCTTGGTATATCTGGGTAATCGCCGTAGCCGCACCCTGGCGATCGCCCTTTTATGTTTTGTAATTTTTAGCGCTCTGTTATTAGGAGCGCAGTTAGTTGGTACAGAAGGTTTAGAAATTGCCTTACAAAATCACAACCAACCACCCTCACTGGCTCATCCTTTCGGTACTGATTGGTTAGGCAGAGATATGTTTGCCCGCACCCTCCACGGCTTAAGTTTAAGCTTGTGGGTGGGTTTGTTGACAGCTATTTGTAGTGCAGCGATCGGCTTAGTATTGGGAACAGTATCAGCAACGATGAACAGTAAAGTTGATGCAGTAATCACATGGCTGATTGATGTGTTCTTAAGTTTACCTCATCTTGTGCTAATTATTCTGATTGCCTTTGCAGTTGGTGGCGGTGTTTCAGGCTTGTTGATTTCCATCAGTGTCACTCACTGGATGGGTTTAGCTCGACTTTTAAGGGCTGAGGTACTGCAAATTAAAAACTCAGACTACGTACAGCTTTCCTATAAACTAGGACATTCTTCCCTTTGGATCGCTCGTCATCATCTGTTGCCTCATTTGATACCTCAGTTCATGGTGGGACTGGTATTGCTATTTCCCCATGTGATTTTACACGAAGCCGGTCTAACCTTCTTGGGACTGGGTTTACCACCAGAAATTCCTGCCATTGGCGTGATTTTAAGTGAGGCTATGCGTTATCTGTCGGCTGGTTACTGGTGGCTAGGAGTTTTACCAGGAGTGGCTTTGCTAATGGCTGTTAAGCTGTTTGATATTTTGGGTGCTAGTTTGCGATCGCTACTTGACCCGAAAACAAGCCAGGAATAACACTACAAGGAGCGTTCAGAATGCTTTGTGTACAAAATCTGAGTGTCACCTTTACAATGTATGACCAGGGTTTTACTCAAAAACAAACTACTGCGATCGCTGATTTGGATTTACATGTTAATGCTGGTGAAGTTGTAGCTGTTGTTGGTTCTAGTGGCTCTGGTAAAAGCCTTTTGGCACACGCAATTCTCGGTATTCTACCCAAAAATGCCCAGGTGACAGGTAAGATAACTTACAACAATGAATATCTTACTTATAAACGTCAAGTCGAATTGCGGGGAAAAGAAATAGTACTAATTCCGCAATCAGTTAGTTATCTCGATCCCTTAATGAGTGTGGGTAGGCAACTAAATCGGATTGCACGTCTGAGGGGATTATCGACAAATGCAGTTCAAAAGATAGTTGACCAAGTTTTAGCGCGTTACAAACTTGCGCCCTCAGTCAAGCAGCTGTTTCCGTTTCAGCTCTCAGGCGGGATGGCTAGGCGAATTTTAGTAGCAATGGCTGTGATTGGGCAAGCTAATTTAGTCATTGCTGATGAACCAACTCCAGGGTTGCATCCAGAGGTGCTAGTGGAAACCCTCAATCACCTCCGGGAACTTGCTGACGAGGGTAAAGGTGTATTGTTAATTACCCACGAACTAGAAGCCGCATTACAAATAGCAGATAAAGTCGCTGTTTTTTATGCAGGCACAACTGTGGAGATAGCTGCTAAAAGTGATTTCAGCCATGAAGGTAAAGGATTGCGTCATCCCTATACTCAGGCACTCTGGCGCTCTTTGCCTCAAAACGAATTTATTCCTGTGTCTGGTACACAACCACATCCCGATGTTCTTCCCCTTGGTTGCTTGTTTGCTGAACGATGTCCAATAGCTACTACAGATTGTTTAACTCATCGTCCGCCCTTACGGGAAGTCTGCAATGGTTTAGTGAGGTGCATTCATGCTTAAAGGCGAAAATTTGTCTTTCCGCTATCGTCAAAACCAACCTTGGATACTGCGGGACTTTAGTATAGAAATACATTCTGGCGAAATCGTGGGTTTGAGTGGAACCAGCGGTTTGGGAAAAACAACTCTAGGTAAAATCCTGACAGGATATCTCCAACCTGTAAAAGGCTCTGTCAGTATAAATGATCAGCCTTTACCGATGCAGGGTTATTGTCCAGTGCAAATGATTTTTCAGAATCCTGAGTTGGTTATGAATCCTCGTTGGCGAATTAACAAAATTTTAAAAGAAGGGCAAATGCCTTCTGGAGAATTACTCCAAGCTTTAAATATTAATCAGAACTGGCTGAATCGCTGGCCTCATGAATTGAGTGGAGGTGAACTTCAGCGAGTTGCTGTGGCTCGTTCATTAGGAAGACATACTCGGTACTTAATCGCTGACGAGATGACGGCAATGCTAGATGCCAATACTCAAGCTTTGATTTGGGGGGCTGTCATTGATTACGCCCGTAAAACTGAAATAGGCATTTTGGTTATCAGTCATGACTTCTGGCTGCTCAAGCGTTTATGCGATCGTATGATTGACCTGAGCGATGGAAACTATTGTATCTCGCCTCGATCTGACACAAATTTTTTGTGATGTCGATGATTTCTGTGCCTCATGGGAGGCCTTGTGGCAAGAAGTACCACAGTTACCGTCGATGTCTGGTGAACGTAGATGTCGTTCCAAAATGTATCTAAGTGAGGTGATGACTATAGCGAGAGTGCTTCGCACACGCTGCGCGAACGCTTTTCATGGGTCAGGGTATCGCACATTCAAAGAATTCTATACACTGCAAGCCGTTGCATAATTGAAGTATGAATTCAAGCGATCGCTATGCAATGTCCAAAGTGTGGGTCAAGGCATAACCGCAGAAATGGGAAGAAGGGTAGTAAACAAAATTACATCTGTGTTCCGTGTGCCCGTCAGTTTATAGATTCTTATAATCAACGAGGATACTCAGAAGAAATTAAACGT
>NZ_JAYKTT020000063.1:0-21605 GCF_038404745.2 Chlorogloeopsis sp. ULAP02
CTACTTCCTCTGTTATCTAGTGTAAAGAGGTGCGATCGCCTTCGCCTACCCTGAAAGCTTTTCTAGTTAAAGGTGCGTTGTTTATAGCTAAATTGAGAGAATTTGTTTGAAGATGACGCTTAATGATACAAAAATCATGAGCGCGAGTGCCGCCCAGTCGCCAGGAACAAGCATTATATTCTTTCATCGGTTGTAGCTAGTTCGTGTAAAAATTCAATAGACAAAGGTTGGGCTTCATATTTCTGAACCCAACCTGGGTAGTTTGAGAATGATATATTCTTAGGCTAATCTGTATTACTTACGAACTTGGGCGCTAAACCCGGCTGCTTTAAACTGCTTTAGCTTTAAAGGAGTGGGTTGATTGGCTGGTACAGAAATTCTTAGTTCAAAATTGCTGATGCCTGGTGGTACTTCTGCTATTGAACCCAGACGAGTGCGATTTTGCATCACTGAGTCATTGTTAGCATCATATATACGTCCGAATATATCTGCATCATAGACTATTTTGTTTGTCGAATTTTCCGCTTTACCAGTGACAAGAAAACAGTTCGCTGCCATCGTAGTGCCACTAGTAACTGCTCCTTTCGCCAGTTCTTGTGGACACTCATTGTAAGAAATGTCAAATAGTTTAATTTGTGTCAGTGCTACAGCAGAGGGGATAAACACCCACGATAATACTCCAAGTACGCAGGACAAGAAAATAACTCTAAGTGCGCGCAACAGCATAAAAGGCACCTTAAATAAATCAAACAATAGGCAACTTAAAACTCAGCTTATACTATTTTGAGTATCTGAATAGGATTTTGAGAACTCTTGATACTTCTTTATAGATAAATAATTTTACTGATATTAAAGTTGTTTTTTTAACTAAGACTTTAGAGATAAAGACTTATAGTAATCTTAATTTTATATTGCAATCTTTGATAAATCTCATTCCCCACAGATATTGTATAAAGGCTAAATTTTCAGTCTCTACAAATTTTGTAATAATTAGAGAAATAGCCCTTAAATTGCTATTAACTTATGACACCAGATGAGATTGAAGCAGCCTTGCAAACAGCGTTTAATCGTTGTGAAACAGCCAGCTGCCCTCTCACTGATACGCAGAAGCAGATATTACTGCAAGTAGTCGGGCAAATTAAAGTAAACTTAAATCCTGGCTTATTTGATGGTGCTAATCCTTTAGATGAACTAAGCTCAGAAGAGTTACAAGCATTTTTACGTTTTGTCAATGCACAAGAAGAACAAAATCTCTCCTGGAAAGCCCAGTTACTAAACGATTGGTTACACAACAATGATTCTGGAGAAGTACAGTTTATCCGCGATCGCTACGGTTTACAGTGGCTGAATCGTATAGAAGCACATCATTTTCATAAGTTTTCTTCTCAAGACAGACTAAGGCTAAAGGTAGGCGATCGCATTGAAGTTTGTAATGCACTGTGGGAATGGGTACAAGATGATGGCCCTTGTCGTCGCGAATGGTTTCCCTGTATAGTCATTCAAATTGATGAAGTTAGACATAGTGATTATTCCTCTACTAATTGCATCGTTCGCTTTAATAATGGTGCTGAGTATGAAATTCAAGGTATGTACGAATGGAATCGCTATAATTGGCGATTCATACAGATGTAGAGGAAGGGAAATTCATTTGGATTGCATATCGACTGGATGTTGTCCATAGTATGGCAGTGCTTCTGACCAATGGGGACGATTTCTTTTCTGCCAATCTAAATATGCTAGTTGCAAAATACTAGTGACTGTGGTTGCCAATCCAGATTTTGCTTCAATGAGCCGATAATTGGTATTCCAGCTAGCTAACTTTTCCTGCCATATTTCTGGTGTCAAGACAGTGTCTGGCAATAAAACGTTGAGTCTGGAAGTATGGAGTACAGGTTGATAAATAGCAGCAAACACTTGACCTCTTTGTGCTGGCATTTGCACAGCAATAACATTATCTTCTGCATATTCTGCATTCTGCCACGCCACTGCTGCCAAGGTGGAGATAGCAAATACAGGAATACCTAACTGTTGCCCTAGTGTTCTAGCAGTAACAACACCAATACGAGTTCCAGTAAAACCACCAGGCCCTTTAGCTACAGCAATAAATGCTAAATCTGACCAAATTTGAGGTTTTATAAATTCCGTTAAATATAGATGTAGCTGGTTTGATAATTCACGTTCCAAATTCCAAACACCATAACGTGTAGCTTCAGCAAAGTTACTAATTGCCAAACCCAATTCAGGAGTTGTGGTGTGGAGCGCTAAACCGTATTTTGTGGAGTCGAAATTTTCTAATTCAGTAGACAAAGCTTATTACTAAAAATATCAATCAGGTTGCTACTGTTCATTTTAAATTGGCAAAAGACCTTCAGCCATATAATTTTGAATAGCTGCATTTACATCAAAATATATACGACTACTACACTGTTCAGCAGTAGTCGCATTAAAATCACTTGCCATTCTTCTCAAGTTGGCACCAATTCACCAGGACGCAACTTCGACCATTTACCCATTTCTTTCTTAAAGCTGAGACAACCCACAACATCCCATTCCATTTCAATCACATCGTCTTTGGGACGAATGTTGACGTTAATGGATGGTTCATTTGGCTCGAAATCTGGATTTTCAGTCAAATGGGGCTGTTGGTGCTGCGTTTCTACCGCATGGTAGGTAATGCAGCGATCTACATAGTGGCAATTCACACAAACACACATAATAGAACCAACTCCTGAGCCTTTATTGTTAATGTAGCTTAAGCGAAACTGTTATTGATTAGCCCTTGGGTTTATTTTTATTACGATGCATCCTTCAGTTACTTCTACCTTAGCTCCCGAAACTTGGCCTTTTAGCTTAGAATTATTGCCAAAACCTGCTTACATAGTAGGTGGTGCTGTAAGAGATGCTATTCTGAACAGAACTCGTGAATATTTAGATTTAGATTTTGTTTTACCATCTAATGCTGTAGAAGTGGCTCGTCAAATAGCGAGGCATTACAAAGCTGGTTTTGTTTTGCTAGATTCAGAAAGACAAATCGCTCGTGTAGTATTTCCTGGTGCAACTGCTGACTTTGCTTTACAGGAAGGAGATTGTTTAGAAGCTGACTTACACAGACGAGACTTTACAGTAAATGCGATCGCCTACAATCCACACACCCAAGAAATTATTGATCCCTTGGAGGGTTGTGCAGATATAGAAAAGCATCTTTTGAGGATGGTGTCACCCGCTAATTTGGAAAACGATCCCCTGCGGCTACTACGGGCATATCGCCAAGCCTCCCAACTTAGTTTCAGGATCGAACAAAGCACTCAAGCAGCAATTCGCGCTTTAGCACGATATCTAGTTAAAGTTGCCCCAGAACGAGTACGTGTAGAGTTAAGCTATATGCTGGCAAGTTCTCATGGTACTCCTTGGCTAATTGATGCGGGCAAAGATGGTTTACTTACCCATTTTTTTAAATACGCCGCGCTAGAAAGCTTTCATCAGATCAGAGCAGTTGATAGTGCCAGCGATCGCCTCACACAAATTTGGCCACAAATAGGGGAAGAATTGCAAAAATTTGTTCGCGATACCGTGAAAACAACTTGGTTGGGTATTGCCAAGCTAGCTTGTTTAGTTAACCAAAATCCAGAAGTAGCAGAGATTGAGTTACAAGAACTTACTTATAGTCGTGCGGAAATTAAAGCTGTAATTACAGCTTTGAAAAATTTTCCGCAGGGTAATGTATCTTTAATGTCTTTCCGAGAACAGTATTTTTTGTTTCAGGAGGCTGGGTTCGTATTTCCAAGCACAGCAGTTTTAGCAGTAGCAAATGGTACTTCTATAGAAGCGATCGCACCTTTAATCAATCGCTATCTTAACCCTAAGGATTTGGTTGCTCATCCTGTGCCTTTAGTAAGTGGAAAAGACTTGATGGCAGCATTACAAATTTCGGCTTCACCACTTGTAGGGAAATTGCTGATAGAAATAGCGATCGCACAAATTGAAGGTAAGGTTTCCACAGCAGAAGAGGCAATAGAATTTGCTTCACAGATAGTTGAGAGTTAATCTGAGGAAAACTTAACACAGAGGCATCATCAATCTGTTGAGACTTTTCCTGAAATGCTGTACTGTTCCAATCTTGGTTGTTCTAATCCCTTTAATTCTGACAACAATAAGTTTTGCATTAGCTGTGGAATGTAAACACTCACACCTTTATTCAGAAATCGCTTTCAGATTTGGTGGGATCTGAAAGAAACTAAACAGATGCTTGTCTTTTGCAGAACCTTGTTTATTACTTTGTTGCATTTGTACTTTCGGGAAATTATAAATTTTACTTATTTCGTGAATGGTGGTGCGATCGCTCATTACAATCGGACTTCCGATATCGCCACCTTGACAAATACGAGCATCAATGTGAATTTGTTCCAGCAGAGGCGCTTGTAATTCTGCTGCAAGTTGCTCACCGCCATCACTACCAAAAATTGGTGTGCGTGAACCACAATCTCCACAGATTAAATAGCTCATATTTTCAATGATGCCAAGCACAGGAACACCACCTTGGCGAAACATATGGATATTACGTCGAACATCTGCGATCGCCACCTGTTGGGGAGTTGTTACCAAAATTACTCCACAAATTGGGCTTTCTTGAATAATCGTGATTTGAGCATCTCCTGTTCCTGGTGGTAAATCAATAAATAATCTAATTCGCCCCATTCCACATCTTGCAGAAATTGAGGTTCCTTTACTATTCCCCGTTAAGAGTTCCCTGTTCCCTTACTACTTATCTCCCACTAATTGATTTCTGACTCCTGAATTCTTCTTCAATACTCAGACAAGAATTAAAATGAACATAGCGTGTTCTTGGTTTGGAAAGTGTCTGAGTCTGTCTCCCTTCGCGATCGCTACCTCGCCCTCATCGATGAAATTGTCGATATTACCCTCAAAGG
This sequence comes from Chlorogloeopsis sp. ULAP02, assembly GCF_038404745.2. Classification (NCBI taxonomy): domain Bacteria; kingdom Bacillati; phylum Cyanobacteriota; class Cyanophyceae; order Nostocales; family Chlorogloeopsidaceae; genus Chlorogloeopsis; species Chlorogloeopsis sp. ULAP02. The sequence goes on from NZ_JAYKTT020000063.1 coordinate 4,929, forward strand.
CAAGATTAGTTCTGTCGAGCAAGTGTATCAAATGTTGCTCAAAAGTGTGACGGTTGGGACGGGAGAAATTTTTGAGTTGGTGTTGAGCGATCGCCTGAATGCTATTCAGCAGCAAGTAAACACAGAAAAAGATGAACTCAAAAAAGCAAAAGCCACCCGTACTCTAAGAGCAATTAAGACAATTCAAAGTCAATGGCAACGTGCTGAAGAACAAAATAAAGCCACAGAAGCTACAGCTGCCGCCATTAAGGAGATTACTACGGCTCCAACAGGAGAGCGCCTTGCTGTTTTTTTGCGCGTTACCGATTCCAACCGCAAAAATCCCCTGAACATACAACAAATTCAACAGTTGTCAAAATCTTTACAACAATTTGCCCAAGCTGATGAGGATTTTCAGTACATTGCCGATGGCATCACTCGTGGTATAGCTGCTTGGCAACGGCTGCAAGAACATCTCGTCAGTTGGATGTACGAACAAAGCCAGGATTCCTTAGGATTTGGTGGCATACCAGGAGAAAGCGGTCCTTGGGCAGCTTGGGCAAAGCAAACCAATAGCGAGTTACCCAAGACACTACTTCGCACTTTGGCGATGGAGGAATCTGTCATTGCATTCGCCGAACAACAGCGTAATGTCAACCTCAGTGACTGGGTGGAAATAACATTAATACTACAATATTTGCAACGGGGATTAGTTCACTGGTTTGACCAACAACCATACAACGTTAAAGCAGGATCGAAGCTATCTATTTCCACTTTTTTAACTTTTGCTGTGATTTGGAGTCAACTGGCAGATGGTTTTGGTTTGAGTACAATTTACGGTAATGCTGCTTCGCAGGTAATGTTGCAAATTTTGCGAACATTTTCTCAACGGCAGTATTTTCCTTTGTACGGGGGGATTTTTGCTTCCTTTGCTGGTAGCTACTTGCGAGATGCATTGAATTACCTCGATGAACCCTTACGCCGAGTTGAGGGAACTCAAGAAAAAGCGCGGATATTGACACTTTTAGGTTACTCGCAACGAGCATTAGGGCAATATGATCGCTCTATCAATTTTCATCAGCAAGCATTAGAGATTGCACGTAATGCAGGCGATCGCCCTTGTGAAATTGCCAATCTCAACCATCTTAGCCGTACCTGCGTTGCTCAACAAAACTACTCTGAAGCCATAGATTACAGTCAAAGAGCATTAATTCTGAGTAGACAAACAGGCAACAGAACCGGAGAAGCTTATGCCTTGGTTAACTTGGGCTACAGCGAAGTTATGCAGGCACAGCAGTTGCAAGAGTTAGAACCAGAAACTTATGAAATGGCAATCAACTATTTGCAACAAGGCTTAAGGTTATCAGAGCAATTAGGTGATGTGCAAAGTAAGGCTTTATGTTTGAGTAGTTTAGGTATTGCATATTTGATAATTCAACAACCAGAAAATGCCATTAAAAATTTAGAAGAAGGTTTTAGAACAGCACAACTTGCTGGCGATTTGTATTTACAAGGATTGAATTTAGCAACTTTAGGTGAAGCAAATTACAATCTGGCAAATTTTGAAAGAGCAATTTACACTGGCTGTCTGGGAATGTATTTGTTAAACCAAATCGCTTCGCAGGAGTGGCGTAAACCTGCGGGATTACTGACAATTTTGCAAGGACAATTAGGTACAGAAGCATTTCAAAATACATTGCAACAAAATCGTCAGAGAATTATTTCTGTGATTGGTATAGATGGATATGATTACATTCCGCAATTGTTAGAAGAATATAGGCAGGAAATGTAGGAATTTATATGTTGAATCTAAATTTAGATGATGAAACTGAGAAGTATTTAGTAAAAATTCTCGTGCAGGAGAAAACGACAAGTAGTGAATTAGTTAAAGGTTGTTGCGCCAACATTGGGAAAGCTTACAGGTTTAAATAGTTTTGAGCAGGCGATCGCAATTGAATCAGCAGCTGAAGCTTATAATAATCGAGGTTTTACTGTGTGGAAGCTAGATAGCGATAAATTCGTTGATAGCCAACTAATCCTTCCCAAACAAAGCGCGAGGCTTTTTTCCTATGGTTAACCCTACCATCGCCATCCCTAAAGCCTTCAAAGTCACTCACGAGCAATTCAAGGAACTCGCTGCTGCTAACCGTGACTTAAGACTAGAAAGAACCGCCACCGGAGAATTAATAATTATGCCCCCGACAGGAAGCGAAACAGGTAATCGCAACCTAGACATTGAAGGACAACTTTGGCTATGGAACCGCCAAACGAAACTAGGCAAGGCATTTAATTCTTCTACGGGATTTCACTTGCCAAATGGAGCTGATCGCTCACCCGACGCATCTTGGATTAAGTTAGAGCGATGGGAAGCGCTTACACAAGAGGAACGAGAAGGTTTTGCACCTATTTGTCCAGATTTTGTGGTTGAGTTGCGTTCTGCTTCTGACAGTATGGAAACTTTGTGGTCAAAAATGCGGGAATATATAACAAATGGGGCTAGTTTGGGATGGTTGATTGACCGAAAAAATAGAAAGGTGGAGATATATCGGCAAGGACGAAATGTGGAAATATTAGAAAACCCCACTACTTTATCAGGAGAAGATATACTACCGGGATTTAATTTGGATTTGAAAGAAGTTTGGTAGCGAAGTATTATTTATGTTGAAATATCAAAAATCCTCTCTGATTCAGAGAGGATTTCTTGGCAGCTAATATCTATTACTGAGATGAATTATTTTGATTGCTGTTCTCAGTAGGAGAAGAATTATTATTAGGTGTTAAATCTGGAGAAGGTGTAGCTGTAGTACCAGTCTCTGGATTTGAATTTGATGGTGATGCTGGAGTAGTTTGTCTAGCCGCAGGTGGTTCGGGTGGAACGGTGATGTTGATATTAGGTGGAGTGGGAGCGGTTGTTGATGAAGTATTTTGTTGGGGAACAGGAATCGGAACAGGAACTTCTCTAGTTCTTTCCACAGGAACAGGAACTTCTGTGGTTCTTTCAATAATTGTAGTTTGGGGTTGGGGTGTAGTTGTTATCGGTGTCACAGTCACAGTTGGTGTAGCAGTATTATTAACTGCTTCATTGCGCTGGGTGAAGTACCAAATGGCAATGCCTGTCAACCCTGCTAGTAAGGCAAGCAACAAGCCCAAGAACAAACCACGAGCAGTGTTGTCATCATCTCGTTGTGCTAATCTCTCTTCTTGGTAATCACGCTCAGACACACGCCCGTGGACATAACCACTTTGGTAGGAGTTAGAATCTACTCCTGTGTTGTCAACTGTTTCTGTTGTTCGCGTTACATTAGTGTGAATATTTCCGTGAGTGTCGGTGTAACTGTCTTTCTGAACTTCACGGTAGCTTTTATTATCGTTTGGATTAGTCATAGGTGTTGTTTGAAATTCCTAAGTCAAGTGATAAATGTATAGCCAAATTGCATTAAAGGTTTTCTAAGTAATAAACCAGTGATTATGTTTCCTGGTGTTATTTAAAACTTTTATTTGATGTATGTACAGAATAACTTTTGTAATTATATAAACGTTTCTATCTAAAGAAGTGATATCTACTTCCCCCTAAAGAAAGATTGTTGGATTGTAATTTAATTAATATCAGGATATTAAGCATCAAATAATCACAGTCAAAGTATTAAAATAAAGTTTGTTACCTAGTTTTTTAAAGCTAATATAAATCTGAAGTGATTAAGTCAAATAATAAGAAGCGATCGCCGCTTTTGTACAATCAAAAACTAGGCGATCGCTTTTCTGTTTAAAACACTGAAAGATTATGCTTGAGGAGTAAATTCCATTGCCACACCGTTCATGCAGTAGCGCTTTTCAGTCGGTGCAGGGCCATCATTAAACACATGACCAAGATGTCCTCCACAACGGCTACAATGGACTTCAACCCTAGTCATAAAAAACGACTTGTCTACGGATGTGGCAATAGCTCCTTCAATAGGTGCATAAAAACTCGGCCAGCCGGTACCGCTGTTAAATTTGGTTTCTGAGGTAAACAGTGGCTGTCCACAACCTGCACATACGTAAGTACCTTTGATATAATTTTTGTCTAGTGGACTAGTGCCAGCCCGTTCTGTACCGTGTTTCCGTAGAACACGAAACTGTTCTGGTGTTAAACTTTGACTCCATTGTTCCTCAGTTTTATTGACTTCAAACTTCTCTGGATTAGAAGTTGCCATAACTCGTGTTCTCCTAGTTAAATAACTTGATAACCACACTGCACCAACGGCGGCAGCAGCAGTTACTAAAAGATTTCTTCTTTTCATCTTCTATTATTTATTAAGTTTTATAAAGTTAACAATTAAGCAAGCCGTATAACTTTGATAGGGATTGCCTCACTTAGTCAATATCATGAATACTGAAGCTGACTTTATGCTGAGAGTTGCATTAAAATTGGCTAAAATTACGTGATCGCACTCACAAACAAATCTGCAACCCCCACCCAATTGTAGACCACTGAAATTTAAAATTTTCAGTGGGGATTTTAAACCCATCTGGGCAGAGAGCATAGATGGCTTAACTTTAATTAAAAACCTTTTAATTAAGCTTCTGCCTTTTGCCATCTAGCTAGAAAATAGGGAACTCTTAACAGGGAACAGAAAGAAGAATCTTCTATACTTGGTTGTGCCAAAACCGGGTGTGAATGGCTGACTTGAAAGAGGGTGTAGGGGAGCCAGTGCGGTGGTGAGCCAGCACTCTTGGGAGGGTTTCCAACGCCACATCCTACCCTACAGGAAGTCGCCTTCGGCGCCTACAAGTCGGCACGCAAAGCGGCTTCTTTCTGGGTAGCCGCCCAACGGAGTGGCTCCTCCACAGGTGACTGGCGAACGGATCTCCCAGCATAAAGCATCTGGCGTGTATAAGGATTTAGGGGTGTAGGAGAAACCTCTTTCATCTTTGGTGGGTGAAACTTGTCTCATCGAGACTGCCCTCTGCCTTTGCCAATAATTTACATAAAATAAAACCAACCTCCACGGAAACTTAACTTATGCCCCAGGAGATTGCTGTCGAATTTCGTAATGTCACCTTTAGCCGCAACCATCGCCCCCTAGTATCAAATCTCAATTTCAGCATTAGTCGAGGAGAAGCGCTGGTATTATTAGGACGTAGTGGTAGCGGTAAAACCACAACAATGAAGTTAATCAATCGCCTGTTTACACCGAACCAGGGTGAAGTTGTATTTGATGGTATTCCGACAACTCAATGGAATGAAATTCAATTGCGGCGCAAAATTGGTTATGTTATTCAAGAAACTGGTTTATTTCCCCATTTTACAGTTGAACGCAACGTTGGTTTAGTTCCCTCTCTAGAAGGTTGGAAACCTAATAAAATTAAAAGCCGTGTATACGAACTTCTGCATTTGGTTGGTTTAGAGCCAGAAAAATTTGCTCAAAGATATCCTAACGAACTATCGGGAGGGCAAAGGCAAAGAGTTGGCGTGGCAAGGGCGTTAGCAGCAGATCCACCTGTATTGTTGATGGATGAACCCTTCGGCGCACTCGATCCAATCACAAGATTAGAATTGCAACAAGAATTTTTAAGGTTACAACAAGAATTAGGCAAGACAGTTGTCTTTGTGACTCATGATATTCAAGAAGCGTTTATTTTGGCTTCGAGAATTGGTTTAATGCATGGAGGAGAATTAGTAGTGTTGGGGACACCAGAAGAATTTATGCGATCGCGAAATTCAGAAGCTCTTGCTTTTATGCAATGCTTAAAATCTTTCGCCCTATGAATATCAATAATGTTTTCTTAATCAAATATGCCCCAGAAATTCTTGCACGCACATTAGAACACTTGCTGCTAGTTGTAATTGCTATTGGCATCGCTATTTTGATAGGCATACCATTAGGTGTGTTAATTACCCGTCAAAAATCTTTGCGTCAACCTATTTTAGGGATTGCTAATATTTTTCAAACTATTCCTAGTTTGGCACTATTTGGATTACTTATTCCCGTGCCTATCATCGGTGGTATTGGCGCAACTCCTGCAATTGTTGCCCTGGCTCTATATTCTTTTTTACCCATAATCCGCAACACTTACACTGGTATTACTAGTGTAGATCCGGCTATTCGAGAGGCTGGGCGCGGTATGGGAATGACAGATCGACAATTACTCTTACAAGTAGAAATTCCCTTAGCAATGGGGGTAATTTTGGCGGGAGTGCGAGTGGCAACAGTGATAGCGATCGGTGTTGCAACTATTGCTGCTGCTATTGGTGCGGGTGGCTTGGGAGAGTTAATCTTCCGTGGTATATCCACAGTGAATGATCAATTAATATTAGCTGGTGCAATTCCAGCAGCAGTAATTGCTTTAGTCGCTGATTTAGGTATTGGTTGGATAGAAAAAAATTTGAAGATTAGGTAGGTAGGTATAAATAAATGAATTTTTCGTTAAGACTGATAGTGGTTAGTCGGGGCGGGTTTAGAAGATAAATTATCTGTTTGAACGTCAAGATGATCTACAAAACCCGCCCGTATAGTCGTTAGTGGTAAACAACCAACCCTACCCTACGGGAACCCCCTTCGGGGGAATGGGTACCCTAAGGGAAGCCGCCCTGAGGGGCGTCTACATTGGGGAAACTACGGCAAGTGACGCCACTTGATGCCAGTCGCTACAACGCGCTTAATCCGCAAGGGCGCGCTGGCTCACTACTAACTACTATCTATTAACTACTAACTACCTTCTATGAAAAGATTTTTTATATTGTTCCTTTTAACTTTTACTTTTATATTTGCAATTGCTAGCTGTCAAACCAGTAATAATAGTGGAGGTAGTGGTGATATTGTTGTTGCTTCTAAGGGTTTTACCGAACAAGATATTTTAAGCGAACTTTTAGCACAGCAAATCGAATCCAACACAAATTTAAAAGTTGGGCGTCGTCGTTTTACTAGTGCCTTAGTTACTCATCAAGCTCTTGTTGCTGGCAAAATTGATGCCTATGTAGAATATACGGGTACAGCTTTTGTTGGAATTTTAAAGCAGCAAGGAGTTAAAGATCCAAAAGTTGTTTACGAACAATTAAAGCAAGCTTACGCTCAGAAATTTAATTTAGAAGTGATGGCACCTCTGGGTTTTGAAAATACATTCGCCATGATTATACGTGGTGACGATGCAAGGCGCTATCAACTTCAAACTCTTTCTGATGCGGCTCAATATACACCCCAATGGCGTGGTGGTTTTGGTTATGAATTTATGGAACGAGAAGATGGTTTTCCAGGATTAGCTAAAACTTATGATTTACGCTTTGCTCAATCTCCCCGCCTCATGGATTTAGGGTTAATATACCGAGCGCTACTGCAAAAACAAGTAGATATGATCAACGGTAATTCCACTGATGGGCAAATTTCCCGCTTAGATTTGGTCATATTAAAAGATAATAAACAGTATTTCCCTCCTTATCAAGCAGTACCAATTGTGCGCCAACAAACATTACAAAAGTACCCTGAATTAAGGAAAGCCATATCCCAACTTGATGAACGTATTACCGCTCAAGAAATGCAAAGATTAAATTATTTAGTCGAGGGAGAATTACGTGATATTAAAGAGGTTGTGTTGGAGTTTCGTAAGTCTAAAGGTTTAGTATGATACGTATAATAGTTCCAAAAAATAAATAATTTATGAAAAAATGTTTAACTAATACTATTAAATTACCTCTAAAAAGTATTATCTTAGGTGCTTTTTTCGCTGGAAACGGTATCTATGCTCAGACAATACCTGTATCATCAGACTTAATTGATTTCACATCCTCTTATGGTGAAAAACTATTAATTGAAAGTCGTTCGCGACAAGATTTTTTCCCTCTCAGTACACAATTTCTGACGCAAGATAATCAAGCATATTGTGGAGTTGCTAGTAGTGTGATGGTGTTAAATGCATTAGGAATACCTGCACCAGAAGCACCAGAATATAAGCCTTATCGCATATTTACTCAAGAAAACTTCTTTAACAACCAAGCAACTCGAAAAGTCATAGCTCCTGAAGTTGTTGCTCGTATGGGAATGACATTAGAACAGTTGGGTAAATTATTAGCAAGCCACAAGGTAAAAACGCAAGTTTATCACGCTGATGATACTACTATAGAAGAGTTTCGCAAACGCGCTGCCGAAAATTTAAAACAACCGGGAAACTTTATTTTAGTTAACTATTTACGTAAAGAAATTGGACAAGAAAAAGGCGGACATATATCACCAATAGCAGCTTATCATGAGCAGACAGATAGATTTTTAATTTTGGATGTTTCTCGTTACAAGTATCCGCCTATTTGGGTAAAAACAGCAGATTTATGGAGGGCAATGAATACTTTTGATTTAGTGTCTAGTAAAACACGAGGATTTGTATTTGTCAGCAAAAATTAACTCTTACCCGAAACGGCAATATTTCTCAGCAATTCATAGTATAACTTCCAAACTTCGTTCTACATCAGCATCAGTTGTTGACCAACACGAAAGGCTGATTCGCATGGCAGTTTGTCCTTGCCAAACTGTGCTACCACACCAACAAGTCCCCTCGGCTTGAAGCTCGGCGATGATCTGATGAGTTGTTTGTGGGCTTCCAAAAGATATCAAAACTTGATTTAACACCACATCGTTGAGAATTTCATATCCGGCAGCTTTCAATTCCTTGGCAAATCTTCTAGCATGGCAACAGGTTCGCTCAATTAAATCTGCCAATCCATATCTACCGAGCGATCGCATCTTTTTTAGGAGCAACTTGACGAGTGTCTAAGCCTTCAAGATAGCGAATAGCGTATTCAGTCGCTGTTTGCAGGATTTTTCTGATGTCTTGGTTCTTGCGTGTATCGAGATCAAAAATCATTATGCTACTCCACTATTAATTGAGTTAGTGCGATCGCAGTTGCGGTAGTTTCATCCTTTGTTATGCAGAGATAAATTGGGAAAAGTGGGACTAAAGGCAGATTCTACGTAGTTGCTAGCTTGGAGGATGTAAATGGTTAGCTGATGCTGTTTAAAGGTAGTCGAGCCAAAATCTTCCCAGTTGCGTCCTTGGATCTCTAGTATTGTGGTGATGATGTAAGCAATGATGCGATGAGGACGCTCATGTAATGCTAACGGGGACATGATTTCTAGGGTTCCTCGGTAGTATGCGATGCGAGTGTGACGTTTTTCTCCTAAGTCAGCGAGAATTTGCTCAAAGTCTTGCCAGGATAGGTTATGAATGGCGATTTGGCTACCGGGAGCCAGTTCTATGGCTTGGATGGGTATAGATACCGTCATTCTGTTATCAACCTTAGCTATACTGTTGTTTCTTCAATTTTGACGCGCCATTCTCGTGCGAGGAGTTTTTCTGTTTTAGCGATCGCCTGCTGTTCCCCTCAGTTAACAATCGCTGCCAGTGCTGCTCTTTACGCACTAGTCACGGAAGAATAAAACCACTCCAGGCACAGAGAACAGGGAGGTGTTTATATTCCCTTTTGCCCTCTGCCTCCTACCTTCTTACTTTCCCGCTGTTCGCTCGCCATAACGCAACAGCCTTTCGATAGTTGCAAGGCGATTTTCCCAAACTTTAACTTGATAGGGATTATCTAAAGCTTGTAGGCGCATCCATATCCGAAATTGAGACTGGAAGCGAGCAATAGAGGCTTTCGCTGCTTGCAATTTACTGGCATTTGGCTTGGCAGCGAGTTGATTCAAAGCATCTTGTAAAACTTCTGCTTGGGTGTTAAATTCCGAAATGATCGTGGCTGGTAATCGTAGTTGACGATTTTGCTTGACAAAGTTCCATTCAGCCAGCAAAACTGCATAACGAGCGGCAGCAGTTTGAAAAGGCTGGCGTAGAGGAGTTGGTTCTGATGGTGTGACTTTCTCTCTGCCTTGGGTGCGACTAAAAACTTTCTGTAAGTCGTTGTTAAAATTTTCTGCTGCAAATAGAGCATAACCGCTAATTGGCAAGTCTCTAACCAATTGAATCTGATCGAATGCTCCAACAGTGGGTAAAGAAAGCAGACGAATTCCTGGTACTAGTAGGGCAGAGCCTAAATTTGATGAAGCAATCCAAGGTTGTGCTAGTCGTTCAAAGCTAAAGGTATCTTGAGCATAAGTCATGGGAATAATTAAATTTACATCACCACGTTTTGCCCAAACTTCCCAATGCTGCTGAATTTTTTGAATCCGTTCTTGTTCTTGGAGAGGAAATACTGCCGCCGACAAAATTAAGTGCGATCGCTTGGAGCGCAATTGCTGTGATACTTGAGCAACAAAGCTATTGACTTGCTCGGTACGAAATTGAGTCCACTTTTGCCAAAGTTCTTTTTGACTGGGAGAAATATTGACTGGATCTACACCTGTCAGTTGCTGAAATTGCTTCCTAGCTGCTTGCCCATAACCGTAAGTCCTTCCGGCTGCCTCGTCTTGGAAGGGATAACGAATGTAGTCTAAATGCAAGCCATCGACTTTGTAGCGGGTGACAATTTCCTCATATAACCGAAGTAAATATTGTCGTACCTGGGGATTGGCTGGATCTAAGAAAGGTTTACCCTGCCCTTGTGGGATCATTTGCCCGCGTTGATCGTAGCCTGCCCAATCAGGAAAAGCAGCTAGGATTGGCCCTGGGTAATCTGGTTTAATGTTTAAAATTTGATTGTGACGTTGATTGCCAGCCGCAAAAGTCCAAACCCAAGCATGTAATTCCATGTTTCGCTCATGGGCTAGTTTTACCGCTGCTGCCAGTGGATCCCAACCGCGAATTAAAGGATTTTGCTGAGGTGCAACGTGACTGGGATAAATAGTGTAACCAGCGTTGACTGTTTCAAAAAAAACCGTATTGATTCCTGCTTGTGCTAGACGATCAAAAATTTGGGCGAGTCCTTGCTCACTTCTAGCACGGACAATTGTACCTCGATCTAGCCAAATTGCCCTGATTTCTGGTTGAGCCATTCTCCGATCTAGGGGAAACAATTGCCACAAAGTCGCTTTTGCTTGCACCCAGGATGAGCGAGCTTGAGCATATTGTTTATTTGCGATTAGCTGTGGTAAGTTTTTCGCTATTTTTCGTACTTGGGTAAGACTCTGGTTGATATCGGAGAGTGCAATATTAGTTTTAGTGGAGGCTAACTGTGCCTGCCGTTCCTTTGCTGCTTGGAGGTTACCATTGTAGGCAGCAGCAGCTAAATTGGCGCTTTCAACTCGATTGATCAGATTTTCTAGCTGTTGCTGGAGAGCGATCGCCTCAGTGCGACTAATGGGTGCATTCGAGTTGGGTTTGATATTTAAATGTAGTCCTTGTTGAAGTTGATCAATGGCTTCGTCTGTAGGTTGGAAAGTATTGGCAGAAGCAGTGGTGGTGCTGACTCTCTGCCTAGAGGCTGCCTCCACCGAGGTATAACAATTTGGTGAACCTCCTGGTACTCTACTGATGTAACCAGAAGATACATCTGCATGACGGTTGAGAGCAGCTTGTAACCAAGCAGTATCTGTCTTAGATGGCGAAACAGTATCTACCCCCCAACGCCAACCCAACAAGGTAGAACGTTCTGTCGTTAGCACTGCTGTCGGGCGCTCTTTGGCATCCCAAACAGCAACTGCTTGGGCAGATACGGTATTGGGAATCACAACACCACCGTGTACTTTACCAATGAGGCTATTTCGACTTACCCATGCTTGTGTCTTGGCTGGTGCTAGTTGCAGGTTTTGGGGAGACTCAAGGCTAAATCCCCAATAACCTCCTAAAAGTGTTTGTAGTAATTGACGTACTCCTGGCGTTGACAAACTTCCTACTGCTCCACTGGCAATTAAGCGCCCACCTTTACTCATCCATTCTTCTAGGGCGATCGCAACTGTTGGTATTAAATTTTCGACGTTGGGCAAAAACACCACTGGGCGATCGCCTAAATCTGCTGCACTTTTAATGTTATCTAGAGAAATTACACAATACTTCACTCCTGTTGCTTGCAAACGATTGGTAATTCCTGTCCACTGATTGGCGTTTGCTTGGGTATAGATGATGCTTAATACAGGTTCAGAAGTTGTGGCTTTTACAGGCAAAATTTTGAATGAACAATACAATAATAATTTAACTTGTAAAATCAATAATCCTATTTTTTTTAGCTTGTTTAATTTGCTTTTTTTGATAGATTGACCCTGATGTTTCACTCTCCACTCCTCACACAATTAGTCATTAGTCATTCATCATTAGTCATTAGTCATCAGTTTTTGAATGTAAACAGTTGACTGTTGACTTTTGGATATTGACTATAGAATTTAACTTCAATCTAAAGGCTGAACACAAGTCTTGATTAATTCTTCTACTCCCGCCACAGGGAAGATTTTTGTCTTTAATTGGCGAGCGACTTCTTCAATATTTATATCATCCAAGAATACAGAGTCGCCATGTTTTAACATGACAGTTGGCAATAAAATTCCTGCTCCTAAATCTTGTTTTTGTAAATTTAATATTAAATCATGACCTGTTAACAAGCCAGTAACAGTAATATTTTGTCCCCAATAATCGCTATTTAAAGCATGCATTTTAACTTCTAGCCCTTCAGTTGAATTCAAGCATTGGAGGATTGGTTGAAATGCTTTTTCAACCGCGTTACCAACAACCCAATGCAATCTGCGCTGAGGTTTTACTTTTGGTGGTAATAATTTGTCAGCGGTTTGGGCAAATTTTTTCAGAAATAAGCGAATTGAACCAACACCATTATCTATTTGGGGATAATCTTCATATTCAGATTCGGATGGTAAATCTTTGCCTGCAATTAAAAACCATTCATCTGCTAACCAGGCAAATGTCGAATCAAATTTTTGACGAAACTCCTGCTGGAGCGATCGCACTTGCTCAATTACTTCTACTGCTTTTTCTTTTGTCACGGGTGTAAGTTCATCTTGCTCAGGGCGAAACCTTGTTAACCCCACTGGCACTACCGCCACCGAAGCAACTGCTGGCACGTCCCCAGTATGAAATAGTGCTAGCTCGCGCAGAGTCTGTTCTAAATGAACGCCATCATTTATACCAGGACACACTACAACCTGAGCATGAATTTGCAGCCGTCTTTTTTGGAACCACTTGATTTGCTGCAAAATTTGTCCGGCACGGGGATTTTTTAGCAGTTTAATTCTAACTTCTGGTTCAGTGGCATGAACGGAAACATACAAAGGAGATAACCGCATTGCCTCAATCCGCTGCCATTCCCGTTCAGTCAAATTGGTTAAGGTGAGATATGAGCCATATAAAAAACTCAAACGATAATCATCATCTTTAAGGTACAAGCTTGAGCGTTTACCTGGTGGCTGTTGATCGATAAAGCAAAACGGACAGCGATTATTGCATTGAATTAGATTATCAAATAACGCCGTTTCAAACTCTAGTCCCAAATCTTCATCGTAATCTTTTTCGATTTCAATATTATGGATTTTTCCAGCAGCGTCCAAGACTTCCAGTTCTAGCACTTCATCAGCGCACAAAAACTGATAATCAATTAAGTCACGGGGAGGTGTGCCGTTAATACTGACGATCGCATCCCCAGTTTCAAATCCAATTTCTGCTGCAATGGAATCAGGTAGTACTTTGGTAATAAGAGCTGGACGAATAGTAGTCATTGCATTCATAGTCATTAGTCGTTAGTCATCAGTCATTTGTCATTAGTCAATTGTGAATGGTGGAGAGGTAAACCAACCAAACACAAAGGACAAAGGACAAATAACTAAGGACTATTAACTATTGTTCAACACTCCAGCTCCAATTGCCGCCAGTATTACTACGCCAAATATGAGCCGATACCAAATAAACACCCAGCTACTGTGGGTTTTGAGAAAGCGCAGCAAACCAGCGATCGCCAAATAAGAAAATACCGCCGATGAAATCAAGCCAACTACTAAGGATACTATTCCTGTGTCTCCTGTCAAAACATTCTTTGATTCGACTAATCCAGCTAGGGTGATGGCGGGAATACCCAACAAAAAAGAAAATCGCGCCGCAGTTGCCCTTTGTAATCCTACAAATAATCCTGCGGTCAGGGTGGAACCAGAACGAGAAACACCAGGAATTAAAGACAATGCTTGCGCTAACCCCATAAATAGCCCATCTTTCATCTTCAAGTGTTCAAAATCACGTTGCCGTTTGCCCACAAATTCTGCTATTCCCAGTAAGATGGACATCACAATTGAAGAAAATGCAATTGCTCCCACACTCCGCACAGGAGAATTATCGTAGTCTGGGACTAAGATTTTAATCAAAATCCCGAAAAATACAATTGGCACTGTTCCCAATACAATTCCTAAGCCAAGGCGGAAGTCATAATTGTTGTAATCTTTTTGTGCAAGAGCTTTTACTACTCCCTGAAATAATCGCGCTAAATCCGCCCAAAAATACCAAATTACTGCTGCAACACTCCCCAGTTGAATTACGGCGGTAAATGCTACCCCCGGATCGCCCCAACCAAGCGCTACTGGTATGACTTTTAGATGTGCTGTGCTACTAATGGGCAGAAATTCTGTTATCCCTTGTACAAAACCTAAAAAAAATGATTGAAAGATATTCATTTGTTGTACCCCAGTTATGGGCTGAGGCTGAGTACCAAGGACTTGGATCGGGAATATCGCCACTGACATCAAAGCAGATATGGTACTGAAAATTAAAAACGATTGACGTTTTGATAGAGTCATTAGTATACCTGCGTCACTTTAATTACAAACAGTTACACAAACAAATGCTCAATGAAATTTTTAGTAAATAAGAGCTAAGAAGCTTTGCTACCCAGTGACAACCATTTGTAAATCAATTCACTACTGACTACTTGCTTAAGCCTACTATGTTTCAACAATGACCGATGATAGATCAATTGCTTCAAATCATTCGTAAAGAGTCTATGAAGTATGACGTTTGTCAATAGGAAATTTTGCTCACTATTTACTTTTTTCGCGACACTTTAAACTCCTATATTGCTTGCGTAATTTTATCTAAATTTTTTATCTTCAGCAGGTAATGTAGTATGTCTTTCTTTGCTTAAGGTAATTCTGGTACAATTAATATGCCCCTGGGGGGGATTTGTGTTGTGATATCTTAAATAAGATGAAGTTAAGTAAACTATATTAAAAAACTTTGGTTAACAATACATTGTCTTCTTACACCACTTTTAACCCTACCAACACTGATACGGAGATACGGTTACAACCAGAGGCGGAGAGTAATGTTTCTTTCCCTCCCTCTCAAGGCACTACCCTGACTTTTCCTCTCTCTGTTGTCACATCTGTTCGTCAAAGCTGGCTAGTATTTACGGCGGCGGTATTTTTGGTATCCGTGCCAGTGTTTATCGAAGCTCCCTTAGTGCGATCGCTACCGTGGTTGAGTCTAGCCCTCACAGCCGGATGGGTGTGGCTGAGTTTCTTATTAATGTCACGTCCTGTAACATATCTATGGGGCGATTTAATTTATGGATTTAGTTGGAGTTGGTTAGCTGGTTCAATTTACTGGGGCTGGTTGCGTTGGGAACCGCTATGGCATTTGCCTGTAGAATCTATTGGTTTGCCATTTGCCATCTGGTGTCTGCGACGAAATTGGGGCAAGGTGGGTAACTGGTTTTACTTGGGTTCCCTACTTGGTACGGTTTTGACTGACGTGTATTTTTATTTGGTAGATTTGATGCCTTACTGGCGGCAAATCATGCAGGCAGAACCAGAACAGATATCACAAATTTTACGAAATGCTGTGGTGCAAATCCAAACTCCTTGGGGGCAAACTTGGGCGATCGCTCTTGCCTTAGTGCTGCTGACGGTGGGAATTTTACCTTTACGTAAAAGACAGTGGCACTGGTATGCCTTTAGTGGAGCGGTGTTAAGTACGATTTTGGTAGATAGTTTATTTTTGTTAGCTGCCGTTTTGGGATAGCGATCACGTGGCGTTTATCGATTAACCCAAAAACTGCTTGTATCCTTGCTTGAACTTCTCCTTTCCGTTCTTTTCCACAATACTGCCGTGAGCCATAATTACTCGCTCAAAATCCCAGGCTAAAACTCTTTGTACTGCTTGTCTTACCTTTTCTTTTTCTCGTGTCGCAACTCGCTCCAACAACGATGGGCTTAAGCTTTGATATCCGCCAAGTACCCTTGTCGCAAACTGTGTGACTAGGGGAAAGCTCTCATCGAAATTAAAAGCTGTATCTGTGAGTACCAACGTTCGACTTTCTGCATGGAAGAAAACACATTCATTAAGTGGAGCAAAACCGCTCAAACTTAACGTTCTAAAGCCATCGAACAGTAAACACTCAATTCCGCTCAAAAAACTTTTTGTGTTAGTGTTGATGACTTGATCGATGGAGAGTTCTGGTTTCTTAATCTCTAATCCAGGAGTTGCCCAGAGTATAGCGCTTGGATAGAGCGCCTTGAAACTTGCTGTGAACAAATAATGGTAGAGATTCGGTGCAATGATATGGCTAACATTGCCAAGCTCGTTAAGCTGATGAATGGTGGCATCATCGACTTGAATGGGAGAAATAACGACTAGCTCGCCAGTGACTAAGCCGATTACTGTCATTCTTGTACCAACACTGAGTCCGAAATATTTAAACGGTTGTTCAGCAACCCAAATACTTCTGTCAATCTCTCTGAGCATTGCCAACTGCCATTTATCGACTCAATTAGATTAACTCACTTCGCTTTCAAAACCCAGTACTCTAAAGGCTTTAAGCCTGGGGCTACGCGGGCAAAAAAGGAGTCGAACAATCAG
>NZ_JAYKTT020000064.1:0-20754 GCF_038404745.2 Chlorogloeopsis sp. ULAP02
AGCAATTCTCAAGGGTGATTATTCTTATGAGGAGGTGATGAAAATGGCAGAGGATTTGATGACTGAAATGAAAAAAAATATATGAAGAATCAACTCTAGCTCCAAAACTCGATTTGGGGCAAGTTAATGAACTGTGTATAGAGTTGATAGAAATGCAAGGGTGGGGAGAATAGGGGATAGGGTATGAAGAAAACTGTAACCTGTTCTTCTAAAGTACATCAACAAAACCATAAAGACTGACGAGCAGCAATAGTATGGCTGTAAGTTGGGTAATGCGTGTTTGAGGAGAAGGAGCGATCGCTTCCCTGACAAGGATAGAAATTGATGCACCAACCACTAAACTCAAGCCCAATACCATATAAGGTTCTTGTGCTGGTAAAACAGTAGAGATTGCCAGCATGACAATTGCTAGCGTCAACATTAACAGTTCTACAAACCGGGGCGGGTTGTATTGGCTAGATAAAATGAGGGTACTTAACCAAAAGCGCCAACTTCTCATAACAAGTCCACAATCAGGAGTTAGTAATTGGTGGTTAAGTAGTTAATAGGGGCGGTTTGATTTAAAGATTTCGTTATCTTAGAGAAATCACTGTAAAAACTGCCCTTACAGTAGTTGGTTCTTTATAAGAATACTGTACGGGCGGGTTTTACTGAATTATTTTTCGGTTAAAAACGACAATTTATCTTCTAAACCCGCACGGCAGTCGCTACAACGGAACGCCAGGTGCTACAACCGCTTAACCCGCAAGGGCGCACTGCCTCCCCTACTAACCACTAACCAATAATTATTACCAAATTAACGAACCCCTGTTTTAATTTGACCTGTACCATTAGTTTCGGCAGAGTTTCCTGGTAATTCTACACCAAAGACACGTGCGAAAGCTTTTTCTACCTTATAACCAGAATCGATTGACTCTAAGGGATCTTTGCGCAATCTGTGACGCAAACACAGGGTGATGACGCGGCGAATGTCATCAACTGTGACTTCAGTACGCCCTTCAAAGGCTGTTAAAGCTTTGGCAGCACGATTACTAACAATGTCACCCCGCAAACCATCCACATCTAATTCAGAACAAACTTCGGAAATCTTCACCCGCAAGTCATAGTCAATATTAACCGAGGGCAAAAGCTCTTGGGCATTAATGATACGCTGTTGCAGTTCTTCTTGCTGAGATTTGTATTTTTCTAGAAAATCTGGGGGATTTTGGTCAAATTCTGCCCTTTGTTCAACAATTTGTACTCGTAATACTGGTTCTTTGACTGTATGAATTTCCGCGTGCATCCCAAAGCGATCAAGTAGCTGCGGACGAAGTTCGCCTTCTTCTGGGTTGCCAGAACCAACGAGTACGAAGCGCGCCGGGTGACGGATGGAAATACCTTCTCGTTCTACTGTGTTCCAACCACTAGCGGCAGAGTCTAACAACACATCTACTAAGTGATCGTCAAGTAGGTTAACTTCATCCACATAAAGAATGCCCCGGTTTGCTTTAGCTAAAAGTCCTGGTTCAAAGGCTTTCACACCTTCAGATAAAGCTTTTTCAATATCAATAGTGCCGCAAACCCTATCTTCTGTAGCACCCAATGGCAAATCAACCATTTGAACTTTTTTTTGAACAACGGGAATGTCTTCCCCGTTTTCTAGTTTTTGGCGGATTTCATCGCCCATCAAATCGGGATCACTGGGATGGCTGTTGAAGGGATCGTTAGCAACCACAGGGATTTCTGGCAATAAGTCAGCCAATGCCCGGATGGTTGTGGATTTACCAGTACCGCGATCGCCCATAATCATAACACCACCAATTTTAGGGTCAATCACGTTCAATATTAGAGCCAGTTTCATTTCTGATTGGCCCACAATTGCCGTAAAAGGAAATACCACGCGACGCGCAGCAGCGGTAGCAATAGCAGTAGGACTCACTAAATTACCTTTATCTATATTATTCTTATTACAGTTTCTTATTGTGCCATAGGTCGGGAGTAGGGAGTAGAAACTAAAGAAGGTGAGAGTGGAGCAGAGAAACTCAAAATATTAAGGATTTGACTTCTGAAGTAAATTTATGTACATGATACTCACATACCTCTACTATCTCGCTGCTAAATCCTAGTTCTTGGTTAAATTTTTGCTCTATAACTTCTAGTTCGGTTAGTGAAATAGCTTTCCAATGCTCGCGGGTTTCCCAATGAATTACCAAAATTACCTCTGTAGAATCTTTGGGGTTGAGCCAAACTTGTTTGCCCAGAAAGCCAGGGTAATTAGCCAGTGCTGCTGTCCAAATTTCTGCGTCCTTTTGAATATATTCTTCTCGTTGTGCGGATGGTACTTTAATTTTGAGTATTTCTATACAGTGTTGTAAATCTGTATCTTTCGCCATTTTTTAGTTCTTTCTTATATCCTGAAAAAGGATATCATGAACTCCACATTCCACAGGGAGGCAAAAACTTTTCGAGATTTTCCGTTGGGTGCTCCTGGCAAGAAAACGACTACAATTAGACTGGCGTGACACGTAAGGCAGGTTATTTTCTTGGCAGTAATTTTCTAGGTAGGCACACAGCCGCTCGATCAAATCCTCATGATTGGCATTTGGTTTTGATCATCGCACAGGCATCCCATCTAATAGCCTAAACTCTCTGCCCGAACCATCGTCCCAGACGAGAAACTCTTCAAAAGTCAGTGGTTGTGTGACGGTTGCGTAAATCGCCCAGGCTCTATTGCTGACGGGTACTTGACTCAATGCTAATAAGATGTACAGCTTTGTCTATAAGTTCTGGCTGATTTTCCTGCCGTAGTTTGGAAACAACAGCTTGAGATGGGGTAATGCAAGGTGATCGCAAGGGTCAGTATAGTATCGGATTAATGACCAATATCGGATTTGCTTTACATGGACACCCGAAGGAGCATTAGAAGTTGAAATAGTAGACTACCATTAGGAGATTACCAACAGATGAGAGTTCCAAAAAATAGGACTCCCTCACATCCTGGCGAAATATTACTCAAAGATTTCCTAGAGCCAATGGAAATATCACAAAGAGAACTTGCAGTTGCAATTCACGTTCCTTATCAGCGAATTAGCGAATTAATGAGGTTGTAAATCAAAAACGGGGTATTACGCCTAGTACAGCATTACGGTTAACAAAATTTTTTGGGAATAGTTCAGAGTTTTGGTTAAACCTCCAGCAGAACTGGGAACTCTACCATATTCTGAAGGAAGAAGAAGCGGAATTAAAAATCTATTGTACAGTTCAACCGTTCTGAAACAACTATTTGCTAATTTCAATAACAGGCAGATAGTTAACCAGATGCAAATAGAGTTAACACAGTAATTTCTGGACGGGAACCAAATCGCAGATGTAATCCAGTCATCCCGATGCCACTGTTGGTATACAGGAGCATATTTTTGACATTATACAAGCCGGAAAAATACTTATGTGCTAAGGTTGGCAGAATCAGCGGTTTGAAGAAAGGAAGACGTACTTGCCCAGCATGAGAGTGTCCAGATAGTTGCAAATCAAACCTACCTGTGGCAGCACTCGTATCAGCAAAATCTGGTTCGTGTGCCAAGAGAATTGCTGCTCCATCGCTAGGTAATTGCTTCAGTATCAAATCCAAGCGCTCTTTACCCAGGCATATATCTTCTACCCCAGCAATATGCAACATAGCATTACCCCGGTGTAGGCTATAAATAGCATTATGAAGTGTGGTTATACCTGTTTGTTCTAGGGCTTGGTTAATAGCTTGCGGATCTGCTTCGTAGTCATGATTTCCAAATATTGCTACTGTCCGATCGCTCGGTGTAAATTGTGCCAAAGCAAACTTGAGATTGGGAATAAATGCTTGGGAATTACGGCTGACTAAGTCTCCTGTAATCACCACTAGATCTGGTTTTTGTTGGTTAACTAAGCGAAAAATTCGATTTAAACGCTTTGAAGTCGTCCATTTATCTGTGTGAATATCACTAATTTGTACAATTCGATAACCATTAAATTCCGATGCTAGGTGTGGTAAATTTAAATGCAAGGAATTAATTTCAAGCCAGTTTGGTTCAATTAAACAAGCATACAACAAAGCACAAAAGCCCAACAAAAAAGAGACTCTGACAAATCGAAAGGCTAATTTGCGGGCTTTTCTTAGCCGTTGACTTTTTCTCAAAGCCCAATCTCCATTCCTTGTGATTGCGAGATTATCGTTTGAATTTTTATATTTATTGAACTGGTTCTCATTGTAGCGATCGCCAGCTAAATCAATAATTGAAGATTTTCGATGATAAGTCTGTTCTTTGAGGACAAATAAGCGGGAATTGGGAAGAAGAGGACACCCAGACGCGGGGATATAGGGACACAGAGAATTGTGAATCACGTTTTTGCTCCTCTGCTCCTCTTCCTAGTCCCTAGCCCCTAATCCCCACCTCATCTAGTTACAATAAAGATTTGCAGCATTCTGCATCTAAATTTATGAAACTTCCTATTGTTGCTATTATTGGTCGCCCAAATGTAGGTAAATCTACCTTTGTAAATCGCCTTGCTGGGGAGCAATCTGCCATTGTTCACGATGAACCAGGTGTGACGCGCGATCGCACTTATTTACCTTCCTTTTGGCGCGATCGCGAGTTTATGGTTGTGGATACTGGTGGTTTAGTATTTAATGATGACACCGAGTTTTTACCACTGATTCGGCAACAGGCGATGGCTGCACTCAAAGAAGCAAGTGCTGCTATTTTTGTTGTAGATGGAATTACAGGGCCAACAGTAGCTGATGAAGAAATCGCGGAATGGTTGCGTCAACAACCTGTACCCGTGCTGCTGGCTGTCAATAAATGTGAATCTCCAGAACAAGGTTTAATTCAAGCGGCTGAATTTTGGAATTTGGGATTGGGTGAACCCTATCCTATTTCTGCAATTCACGGTAGTGGTACGGGTGATTTACTTGATGTGCTAATTACGTATTTACCACCAACAGGAGAAATTCCAGAAGCTGATGAAATTAACGTGGCAATTGTGGGACGCCCCAATGTTGGTAAATCTAGTTTATTGAATGCTTTAGTTGGTGAACAAAGAGCAATTGTTAGTCCCATTTCTGGTACTACCCGTGATGCTATTGATACCGTCATTGAGCACAATGAACAAACTTACCGTTTGATTGATACGGCAGGAATTCGCAAGAAGAAAAACGTTGAATACGGCACTGAATTTTTTAGTATTAACCGTGCCTTTAAGGCAATTCGCCGTGCTGATGTGGTTTTGTTGGTGATAGATGCTCTGGATGGTGTCACCGAGCAAGATCAAAAATTAGCTGGCAGAATTATCGAAGAAGGTAGAGCCTGTGTGCTGGTAGTTAACAAATGGGATGCAGTAGAAAAAGATTCTTACACGATTTATGATTACGAAAAACATCTGCAAGAACGGCTGCATTTTAGTGAATGGGCGGAAACCATATTTGTCAGTGCTTTGACTGGGCAAAGAGTAGAAAAGATTTTAGAGTTAGTAACTAAATCCGCTGAAGAACATAAGCGTAGAGTAAGTACTTCAGTAATTAACGAAGTTTTGGAAGAAGCAGTTCGCTGGCATTCTCCGCCAGTGAGTCGTAGTGGCAAACAAGGCAAACTTTATTATGGTACACAAGTCAGCACCCAACCACCGACGATCGCATTGTTCGTCAATGATGCTAAACGCTTTAACGACAATTACCGTCGCTACATCGAGCGACAATTTCGCCAACAATTAGGATTCAAAGGTACCCCTATTCGTTTCTTCTGGCGGAGTAAAAAAGCTCGTGACGTGGAAAGTGCTAATGTCAATCGAGCTACACGGGTATAATAATTGTCATTTGTTATTTGTCGTTTGTCCAAAGTTTAATGACCAATGACTAATGACTAATGACCATTGACTAATGATTAAAAATGGATTTACTGCGATCGCTACCACTTGGTCTTTACTTAGAACAGCCGCAAACTTGGTTACATAAACTTGATCCAAGAGTCAAGTTTATCTGGTTAATGAGCTTTTTGACAACCTACGTTTTTGCCAATAACTTGTGGCGTCTATTGCTGGTGTTAGTTTTAATTTTCATCACTTTCATCGCGAGAATTCCCAGGCGAGTTTGGCGGCAACAGATGGGCTGGTTGTTAATGCTGTGCTTTTTTGTGTTTGCGATCGCTGCTATTAGCCCTGATGGACTTGGTATAAAATATCAACCACGTCTGCCAGCTTACGAATCTACGATGATTGAGAAATCACAGCCAGCAACTTCCACAGTTACGCCTTCACCAGCAAACCGTCACTCAAAATACAGTTATGTACTGTTTGAACAGGGAGTAGTGAAAGTTACTCGCCGTTCTTTAGATTTGGCAACTAGTTTCAGTACAATATTATTTACAGTTATTTACAGCACTAATTTATATCTACTGACAACTGCACCAGAGGAAATTACAGCTGCGATAGAAAGTTTGATGCAACCCTTGCGTCGCCTGAAGTTACCTGTAACAGAGATTACATTAACATTGACTTTGTCCCTGCGGTTTATACCTCTGGTACTAGAAGAGGTGCAGAATTTATTTCGTTCAGTAATGACAAGAGCAATTAACTGGAAAAAGCTAGGATTCAAAGGAGCAGTTAAAGTTTGGATGTTGGTGGCAGAGAGATTATTAGAAAATCTGCTACTGCGAGCAGAGCAAATGGCTAATGCAATGATGGTAAGGGGTTTTACCAGCCCCAATGAACATCGAGTTCAGTGGCACGAATTAAAATTAAGAAGATTAGACTGGCTTGCGATCGCCATTTTAGTCTTATTTTGGGGAGCACGGTTAGCAATAGGTACTAAAGTTTAATAGTTAACAGCAGGTTAACTACTCAATCAGATAACTGTGCCAAACAGGTTTAGTATCTTTACTCTCCTTCTGTGGAAGCAATAACCGCCAAGTTTTGCCCTCTTGTTGAAGTTGCAAGTAAACATCAAATGGTTTTTGTGGTTGTTTGAGTTGTCTTTTTGGTAGCTTAAAGATGAGGTCGTAAGTGCCACTCACATGGTAAGTTAGTAGATTTTGAATTGTCTGGGGTTGTTTTTTAGCAATTGCTAGGTGATGAACTTCAAATCCTTTGAAATCTAGATCTAGTTGTTGTTTGAGTTGCTGTTGAGTTTTCTCCAACTGGAGAGCGATCGCTTTTTCTACTAACTGGCTAGTTGGTGCGAGTACGCTGGTGGTACATGCAGTTAATAACCCCAGCAAAGTCATGATGATAATTAGCCGTACCATCACTGTTACTCCTTTAAAATAGCGTCCGTTATTCCGAAGCGATAGTATAAGCTATTGGACAGTAGAATTACCAAATTTGTATAAATTTTAATTAATATTCAACTGATTTCCTACGTGGAGACTCTTAACAGGGAATGCAAAGCAGTGTTGGGGAAAACAATGTGTGTAATTAATTCTGTTTGAGTACTTATAAAATTTTTCCTATAAAAAACAAGAATAACATAATAATTTGAAAAATATAATAGAAATATTTAATCTACCTTGAGATATATTTTAAAAGTTAGTAAAAGCTAATAAGTTGTTATTAAGCTACTATTTGCTTCAAGCATATGTAAGTTTCAATATTTAGATAAAATTTAGACTATTTTCTGGTCTCGGATAGGTATAGTTAGCATAACAAGTTTTTCCCATCAATAAATCAAAATTGACCTTTAAAAATATTGGTTGGTTGATTGCATTCCGCTAGCCACTGATTTGCTAGGCAAGCCTAAGTGATGATACTCGATTTTAGAGCAAATTTTACCTGCGGTTTTTATCTGTGGTGTAAATAGTTTGTGGTTATAAAGTATGTTTTTTCAGTTTGTTTGCTCACAATACTCTGGTTCAAAAAGGTATAGATTTACGATTGCTGTAGTTTACAACTACTGATGATGCAAGAGGTTAATATGACAACAGTAAATAATTTTCCAAAACTATGGTTAAAACTGAGGCGTAGATTTTTCCATTATTTAGATTTTGCTATTCAAAAACCTGATTGGATGATTATGTTTTGTTTTAGCCGTATTCATCTTATACGTAATATGGTGCAATTTATTTATAAAGATAAAACACTGAGCAATTATGAAGGTAATTCTGTTTTTGAAGATATCGATGTGAATCAAGTTGTTGATAGTCTCAAAGCAGAGGGTATATATTTGGGTATTAATTTGCCTAATCATGTCTTGCAGGAAGTAATAGAATTTTCTAAAAAACTAGTTTATCTAGGTGATGGTAATCCACAATATCAATTTTATATTAATGACAAAGAGAAGCAAGAGAAAAAAGTAGGTAAAAATTTTATAACTGGTTATAATTTTAATATTTCGGCATTATGCCCAATTATCAAGAAACTGGAAAGTGATCCAAAATTATGGTTAATTGCTACTAAATACTTTGAAAAAAAACCAAGAAAAATAAGAAGTAAAATTTGGTGGACGTTTGCTCAAGAAAAAGAATTTGAGGAGCGTTTAAAGGGATTTTTTAACTTCCATTATGATTTGGAAGACTATTGGTGTTTAAAATTTATGTTTTATCTAACAAATGTTGATGTATATAGTAGCCCTCATATCTGTGTTAAAAATAGTCATAAGCAAAAAAAGCTTAAACATCAGCTTTCCTTACTTAGAGAAACAGATGACAGCGATATTGTTAATTACTATGGTTTAGAAAATGTACTTAATATTTGCGAAAAAGCAGGGTTCGGATTCGTAGAAGATCCATTTTGTTTTCATAAGGGAACGTTTCCAATTCAAAGAGATAGATTAATCTTGGAAATAAAATTTACTATCAATAATTATGAATGATATAGCTAGAAAGGCTAAGTCTCAATACTTCAACATTTTCTATTGCTATGGTCGTTCTAAGTGATTTATAAAGTTTTCTCACTTTTCTTTTTCTCTGTATCCTCTATGTCTTGAAGTGTTCACAAATCAAAAATGAATACTATTTATCGTTTGAGTATAAAATTGATAATGTTGCAAATTGTATCTATAAGTCAACACACCCTTATATGAGCGCTTAGATTATTATTTACTATGTAAATTTTTTTATATTGTAAAATCTAAAAAAATAGTGATTTAATACCAAGTTTTTGCAAAGCAACTATAAATTCTTTACAAAGAATACGAAGTACTGTTGGACAAATGACCGTAATAATACTTAAAATACATCAGCTATGTTTCATACGCCAAAAAAGTCAATTACATGAACAATATTGTTCAACAGGTACGTAACAGAATATTAAGAAAGGTACATCAAATATCATTCTTGCAAAACCAATCTGAGCAGGTTTATCTTGCGGCATTGGAAAAGCACGGTGCTTATCTGCCAGCTATTTCAACAAAGGATTTGATTTTAGTTGAGACTATAAGACGTGAAGGAGTAGCGATCGCTTCACTAGAGTCATTGTCTGTTCCTAGTACAGACAAAATGTTACAGGCAACAACAAGTCTGATACCCAAGATACCCAAAACTATCTCCGGAAGTAAAAATGAATATGTAGTTCATGCGACTTGTGAGCAAATGCTAGAGCATCCAGAAATTTTTCTCTGGGGGCTAGAACAGCGTTTGGTAAATATTGTTGAACATTATCTTGGTTTACCGGCAGCGTACCATGGTCCATATTTTCGCAGAGATCTGGCTAATCAAGTTGAGCGAAAATCTAGGTTATGGCATATAGACACAGAAGATAGAAAAATTCTCAAAATAATTGTTTATCTGAATGATGTGAGTGAGGATTGTGGCCCATTTCAATATATCCCACAACATCTAACTGATATAGTTGCTAGCTCTTTGAAATACCAGTATGGATACATTAGCGAAAAAAGAATGCAAAGAGCTTTGTCACCATCATATTGGAAATCATGTACCGGCAGTGCAGGAACAGTAGTTTTTGCCGCCACCGCTAGCGTTTTTCATAGAGGAAAGATACCTCAAACATCTGATCGATTTACAGTCTTTTTTGATTACACTTCTCGACAACCAAAATACCCATTTTATTGTAGTCCTTCCTTACCTCGGCATAATTTAATGTCGCTTGCCTCACAGTTCTCGGAGCAACAAAAGCAGTGTGTGTTTTGGGTATAAAAAGCTTGCGGATATTAGCCAAAGCACTACATTTTACTTTTTGTACCATACAAGCAAGCTTCGTTAGGAATTGGAGGATGGGTGTATTCATCCATTCATATTACTATGCCACTTGCCACTAACTGGCGAAGCGCGAGCGCACAGCCAACAACATCCATACTCCTAATTTGCTCCTAACTTACTGAATAACTTTGCTAAAACCACGTTAGAAAATAAAAATCCATTTGGATCGCTTAAACGCAATCTTCCTTGTGCCACTTCCACCCAACCTTGCTCAAAAAATGGCTGACAGTATTTCTTAATTTCCTCTATCTTCTCCACTCCGAACTGTTTTTCTAGCACTTCCAAGTTCACACCTTCTGCCAAACGTAATCCTAGCATTAGGGTTTCTAATAAAATTTCATCTGGTGGTGTCACTTCACAATTAATTACACACCTATCTTCTACCCACTGATAATATTCTTTTGTTTTGCGCGGGCGAGTGAAGCGTTTTCCCTCTACATAACTTGCTGCACCCATGCCAAAACCATAATAAGGACGATTTTCCCAGTAGACTCGATTGTGCCGACATTGATGCCCGCTTTTGGCATAGTTTGAAATTTCGTAATGTTCATATCCTGCACCAGTTAAAATTTGCTGCGCCGTCTGGTACATTTTTACTGTCATTTCATCTGTTGGTAGGGGAGTTGCACCAGGTTTATAATAACGACCAAAGGCGGTTCCTGGTTCAATAGTCAGATCGTATATAGATATGTGTGTTGCTGCTATCGCAACTGCTTTTTCCAACGACTCCTGCCACCCCTCTAAAGTCTGATGCGGCAATCCTGAAATTAGATCTATGCTGAATTCAGGAATCTTGCAGGCGTAAATAAAGTCAATCGCTGTGAAAATATCAGCAAGGTTGTGCGATCGCCCACACGCTTGAAGTAATTTTGCATCAAAAGCTTGTACACCTAAACTGACGCGGTTAATCCCTGTATTGGATAAGCCCTGAAGCTGTGCTAGATCAAACGTACCTGGATCTACCTCCATTGATATTTCTGCTCCAGGAGAAATACCAAACTTTTGTTCTAGTACTGTCAATATCTGTTGCACCTGTTCTACAGATAGAAGTGAAGGAGTGCCACCACCAAAGAAAATAGTTTCTAATGGTTGACTCAAACCAGAGAAAATGTTTATTTCTTGACATAACACTTCTACATATTTGGACATCGTGCCAGAGGTTTCACCTCGCAAGCGATCGCCAATCACAGAAACAGGAAAATCACAGTAAAAACATCGTCGTCTACAAAAGGGAATATGTATATAAGCAGAGCTTGGAATATTTATAAAAGTATCTCTTTGAGCCATTTTGAGTAACAATTAAATTATTATTCTAAGAATTACAAAAAATGAATATTAGTGCGTTATTAACATTTTTTTATCATTTTCCAACGAAAAGATGAGGATAATAAAGCATAAAACTATTTAGTTATAATGATTGCAGATGTTGTTTCTCATAATCTATACTATGACCGCAATTATTCTCAAATCTATTTAAAGTGAGGAGCTAAATAAATACTTATCCTTATCCGCTAATATCAGTTGCAGGAAAAACAAAACTATGCTCGATGCAATTATCATATTCTCATTCATCCTGGCAGCGGCAGGGATAGGGTTCTATAGTACCGATTTACTACCCGATGGGGCAATGGATCGGGTGACGAACCTAGAAGCTCTGCGTTTTGTTGTTGCTGTTTTTGCCGCCATTATTGGAGGCGCAGTTGGATTAAGATTTCAGACTGAGTATCGTCGTCTGGAGGCGCAAGTTCGAGACTTGCCATTTGAAGTCATCTTAACCCGTGCTATTGGTTTAGTAATTGGGTTATTGATGGCTAATCTGATGTTAGCACCTCTATTCTTACTACCAATTCCCGCTGACTTTAGTTTCATTAAACCGTTAGTAGCAGTTGTTGGTAGCATCGTGCTGGCATATACGGGTATGAACCTAGCAGATACTCACGGACGTGGGTTGTTACGTTTAATTAATCCCAACACCGTAGAAAGCATGGTGGTGGAAGGAACGCTAAAACCAGCCAGCACCAAAGTTTTAGACACTAGCTGTATTATAGACGGTCGGATCGAAACACTACTTGAAACTGGCTTTTTGGAAGGGCAGATTATCGTACCACAATTTGTCTTGCAAGAATTGCAGCAAGTAGCAGATGCGAGTAAAGATCAAAAGCGGGTGCGGGGAAGACGGGGGCTTGAAATTCTCAACCGCATTAAAACAGCTTATCCCGATCGCATTTTGATTAATACAGTTGACTACGAGGATATTGCGACAGTTGATGCAAAGCTAGTCCGGTTTGCCCAGGAAATCAATGGCACACTACTTACGAACGACTACAACTTATCCAAAGTTGCCAGCGTTCAAAAAGTACCTGTTTTGAATGTTAACGATTTGGTAAACGCTGTACGTCCTACTTACCTACCGGGTGATAATCTTGACTTGAAGATACTTAAAGAAGGAAAAGAACCAAGTCAAGGAATTGGCTATTTAGATGATGGCACAATGGTTGTTGTTGAGGAAGGCAGTAGTTACGTTGGTGGAGAAGTACGAGTAGTAGTTACGAGTGCCTTACAGACATCCGCAGGACGGATGATATTTGCTAAACCCCAAGCTTCGGCTTTAGCATGAAGAGAAATATCAAGTTTGAGTTTAATCGATTCTTTTTAACCGATGCATTTAAATTGCATCGGTTCTTTTGTATTAAGTTTAAATATTAGTTTTATGGCAGTTGCCGAATAGATTAGGACAATGCCTAATCATCAACTAAGGACATTAAGCGGCTTTCAAGCCTGTTCCCTGTTCCCTGCTGTATAAGCAAAATTTAGTTAGCATTTAAATATGCATATTTAATCATATATGTCAAACTTATTGTTCATCCTAGCCATAGGACAACAATAATGGTATAAACAAGCCTAGTCTTGAAAAGTCAAATTTCCTTATCAAAAATTAATTAAAAATAACTTCAGAATGAGAGCTAAAGCGATTAATTTTGTGATTTTGACTGTAACTACTAGTATTTTAGTGGGGATCGTCGGTCATCAAAGTACGACAGTAATGGCACTGCCGCCACCAGAAGAAATACCAGAAGAAATCTTGCGAACAGAAATTATTACAGCAGCGCGATCGCCTATCGATGGCAAACTCCTAAAAGCCGCGGAATATGCACAATTGCAAGCACAACTGCAACAAGCACCACCACCAAAACTGTCTACCAAGATTCGGGACAATATTTTTTTACTGAATCTGCGTAAAATACTACTTCAGCTTTTTCCATTTTTGGATATTTAATTTGCAAGGAAGTTAGTGTCGTGGTGAGGGAGCTTCCCGGAGGGTAGCATCTGCCGTTACCTGGGGTTGTAGAGATAATATCTTTTTCATGCCTGGCGGTGAAACTTGTTTCCTAGTGACTGCCTGATTTTTAAAACAAAAGCGAGAAAAAGAACCACAAATACCAATTTCTCTACTACTACCACCGTTCATCACTCTCTCACTCGAATAATCTCCCATTCCCCCCCAGGTTTGATGACAATCGCAACAAAATTTGCAAATAAATGTAAACAATACTATATAGAACTTAAAAAAGCAGATTTACTCACCACTTTATTCAATCAACGTAGGTAGCTCCATGTCTATGACCACGATCGCCCCTGAACAGGTTAACCGTATCGTTTGGAATCAGCATCACGATCCGTTTGAAGTACTAGGTTCCCATCTCATAGAAGAAAATGGCAAAAATGTCTGGGCTGTGCGAGCGTACCTACCCAATGCCAGTTCAGTGTGGGTGGTTCTTCCTGAAGAAAGGAAAGAATATGCGATGCAAACTGTGCATCATCCCCACTTTTTTGAATGCACAATAGAAACCAAAGAATTAGCAAACTACCAGTTAAAAATCAAAGAAGGAGAGCACGAGCGAGTCATTTACGATCCTTATGCCTTTCGTTCTCCTCGCTTAACCGATTTTGATTTGCATCTGTTTGCTGAAGGCAATCATCACCGAATTTACGAGAAACTAGGAGCGCATCCCACAGAGGTAGATGGTGTTAAAGGTGTGTATTTTGCCGTTTGGGCACCAAATGCTCGCAATGTCTCAATCATAGGAGACTTTAACAATTGGGACGGACGCAAACACCAAATGCGTAAAGGTGTAACTGGAGTTTGGGAATTGTTTGTTCCTGAACTTGGGGTAGGAGAACATTACAAATACGAAATAAAAAACATAGAAGGACATATTTACGAAAAATCTGATCCCTACGGTTTCCAACAAGAACCCCGCCCCAAAACAGCATCAATTGTTAGTAACTTAGATGCCTATGCGTGGAACGATCAAAACTGGATGGAGGTGCGGCGTCACACCGATCCCCTCACTCAACCAATTTCAGTATATGAAGTCCATATTGGCTCTTGGTTACACGCCTCTAGTGCAGAACCCGCTAAACTTCCCAATGGTGAAACTGAACCTGTAGTTCCCGTTTCGGAACTCAAACCTGGCGCACGTTTCCTCACCTATCGGGAATTAGCAGACAAGTTGATCCCTTATGTCAAAGATTTGGGATACACCCACGTTGAACTATTACCGATCGCCGAACATCCCTTTGATGGTTCTTGGGGTTATCAAGTCACCGGGTACTATGCCCCCACTTCCCGTTATGGAACCCCTGAAGATTTTATGTACTTTGTTGACCAATGCCATAAAAATGGGATTGGAGTAATTGTAGACTGGGTTCCCGGCCATTTTCCCAAAGATGGTCATGGTTTAGCGTTCTTTGATGGCACTCACTTGTACGAACACGCTGATCCTCGTAAAGGCGAACATAAAGAGTGGGGTACTTTAGTATTTAACTACTCGCGCAACGAAGTACGCAATTTCCTCGTTGCCAATGCCTTATTCTGGTTTGACAAATATCACATTGACGGCATTCGGGTTGATGCAGTTGCCTCCATGCTTTACCTCGATTATTGCCGCAAAGAAGGAGAATGGGTTACCAATCAATACGGCGGCAGAGAGAATTTAGAAGCAGCAGAGTTCTTGCGTCAAGTCAATCACATTATCTTTAGTTATTTTCCCGGAATTGTTTCCATTGCCGAAGAATCGACTTCTTGGCCAATGGTATCTTGGCCGACTTACACTGGAGGATTGGGTTTTAACTTGAAATGGAACATGGGCTGGATGCACGATATGCTGGATTATTTCAGCATGGATCCTTGGTTCCGCCAGTTCCACCAGAACAATATCACCTTCAGTATGTGGTATCACCACAGCGAAAACTTTATGCTGGCGCTCTCTCACGATGAAGTTGTGCATGGCAAGAGCAATATCATCGGTAAAATGCCGGGAGATAGATGGCAAAAGTTTGCTAACGTGCGTTGTTTGTTTACTTATATGTTTGCTCACCCAGGCAAGAAAACCATGTTTATGAGCATGGAATTTGGGCAGTGGAGTGAGTGGAATGTGTGGGGTGACTTAGAGTGGCACTTGTTACAGTATGAGCCACACCAACAACTCAAAGTATTTTTTAAGGAGTTGAACCATCTCTATCGCACTGAACCAGCATTGTATACCTTAGATTTCGCACGGGAAGGATTTGAGTGGATTGATTGTAGCGACAACCGTCATAGCGTCGTGTCGTTTGTTCGCACAGCCAAAGACTCTGATGATTTTGTGATTGTCGTTTGTAACTTTACACCCCAACCTCATTCCCACTACCGGATTGGTGTACCAGAACCCGGATTTTATACCGAGTTGTTCAACAGTGATGCACGTCAGTACGGTGGTAGCAATATGGGTAATTTAGGCGGCAAATGGACTGATAATTGGTCTATGCACAATCGCCCCTATTCACTGGATTTGTGCTTGCCACCTTTGGGAGTGTTGATTTTGAAGTTGGATAGGAAGAAGACAGCCGAAGTAATGGAATCTTAATGAAGAGGGTGGGCATAGTTCCACCCTGTATTTTATCTAAAATTTACCCTGTAAGATCCCCGACTTCTCACCAGAAATCGGGGATCTGTGTTTTTAGTTCCTTATATAGTGTGAAAATGAGAATGCGATCGCACTTAGCCTCTCCATCAAAAGGGCGATCGCATTTTACAGAGACAGTATAAGATTATGAGTGCGATCGCTATTCCACAACAAGTTGTCGTTAACCCTCAATTTTCATAGGGAGCTATTTCACTCCATTTATACCCCATATAACTAGTCAGCCTAGCTAAAGGAGGGTTCCATTTTCGGCGCAAACAAATGTACAAAGAAGCACCAGCCTCTAAATCTGTGGCTGTCTCTATGCCCTCGGCTCTAAATTTTTCTACAGCGTGATCATAGCGTCTTTGCCATACCTGCTCTAAGGAGTCATTAATATTTGCACGATGCTCTGGCACAAAAAAACTAGACAACTCAACCAGTAGCTGTTGACTGCCACCCCACAATTCTGCTGTCGCTGTGGAATTTACTAATGAACGATACTTTTTAGTGTTCAATGCGGTTTT
The DNA here is from genome assembly GCF_038404745.2 of Chlorogloeopsis sp. ULAP02. Lineage (NCBI taxonomy): Bacteria > Bacillati > Cyanobacteriota > Cyanophyceae > Nostocales > Chlorogloeopsidaceae > Chlorogloeopsis > Chlorogloeopsis sp. ULAP02. The sequence goes on from NZ_JAYKTT020000064.1 coordinate 16,627, forward strand.
CATCAAGGTAGCTGTATCCATTGCCAACAGTAGTATACGTGGCAAGGCATAATAAGTTTGGCGAAAGCGGAAAAATAATAGTGCTGGATAAGAGTGCTGCGATTCGAGTAAATTAATTAAATCCCTGGCGATGTTGGAAATATCTTGCTGCACACCGCTGAGTTCGCCACTAGCTCCTAATCTTGCTATGATCTCGGCTGCGTCTGCCGTACCAGCAGAACGGTGGTGTAAGCTCAAAGCAAAAGTGTTACGTCTAATGAGTGCGCTGTAAATCGATAGCAGATAGGTAATTGTTAAAGTAAATGTTGAGAAGCCAAGTGCTGCTTCTAAAATCATCAGCAGTCGTTGAAAGTCTGTTTCTGGTGTTAAATCACCTGTACCAAGCGTTGTCAGCGAAAAGCCACTGTAGTAAAGTGCGGCGGTAAAACTAGTGTCAGTCCACTCACGAGTAGATTTGATAGCTGAACCCAAATTAGGCCAGACAATTAAAGCAAAACCGCAGATGAGCAGGCATACCCATACTACCACTGTTGCAATTATCAATATAGGCCCGCTGTGGGAGAGTACTTTCTTGTCTTGGCAAGGAAGAAGACGTGCCACTAATCGAAATAGCCACCAAATTCCTTTCCCTAATCGCAAACTAAGTAAACTACTGCCAAGACGAGGAAATAATACTGTTAGGTAAATGTCTACAAGCGAGATAATGACAAGCGCTGCACCGATGATTTGCACTAACAACTTCATTTAACTTTGCTGCTTTGATTAATAATCGCATTACAAATGTTAATCAAAATCCTGTTGAGAAAATCGGATGTGAGTAGCAAATCAGTCTTGAGATAGGTAAACCAGTAAAATACTTTATGGCGATCGCTCATTTCAGGCAGACTATTTGATCTGATATGTAAAAGTGCTGTATTGTTGCTATTCCTGTAAAGTAGGAGACAAAGAAGATTAGAAAGCAACTATGTACGTGCTAATTGGTGGCGCTGGCTTAGTAGGCTTAAGTTTAGCGCAGAAACTAGTAGAACTAGGGCATACTGTTGCCGTCATTGACGTTAACCCTAACGCTTGCCGCTATGCCCGCGAACAAGTGGGAGCGATGGCTTTTGAGGGAAGTGCAGTTAGTACAGAAGTTTTGTTAGAAGCTGGGATTCGTAAAGCTAATGCCTTGGCAGCTGTGCTTAGAAGCGATGCTTTAAACTTAGCAATGGTAACTCTTGCTAAACACTATGGTGTTTCCCACATTTTGACTCGGATGCGTCACTCTGATTTTGCTGAACCCCTACGTTTAGCAGGTGCCAACCATATCATTAGTACTGTAGATCTAGCAGTTACAACGATGGTGAATGCGATTGAGTATCCGCAAATAGAATCAATCATGCATTTTGAGCAAGGGCAAATAGAGGTATTCAAACTTTCAATTCCGAATAACTGTTATGTTGTTGGTCGTAGCCTTGCTGAAATTGCTCAAGATTCGCGCTTTCCCACTGGTTCTCTAATTATTGGCTATCAACCCCATCCCCATGAAGATTTAACGATTCCTAACGGAAGTACGGTACTTGAACCAGATTCAACTGTGCTGATTGTGACAAAACCAGGCTCATTACATCAAGTAATTGATTTTATTGAAGGCTGCAAATAAGTTTAATGAAGTTAAACCCGCATTTTTATTTAGCCATTACTTTTATTTTTCTTGCATCTTGTACATCATCGCAGATGTCGTCGAAGTCACAATCTGCTCCTACTCAGGCAAAGTCATCTCATCAGGTGGTGACTCTAGATAAAAATTTTAAGATAGCAATGGGACAAACTATTTATGTCCCTGTCTATTCTTATATTTATCATGACGAGCAACAAAGGATTTTAAATTTAGCAGCTACACTTAGTATTCGTAATACAGATTTGAATAAACCTATCATCATTACTTCTGTACGTTACTATGACTCCGATGGAAAACTAGTCAAGCAGTATTTAGAGCAGCCCATTCAACTTAACGCGCTAGCTTCTAGTGATTTTTTTATCAGTAGAAATGATAATAGTGGTGGGTTAGGAGCTAATTTTATTGTGGAATGGGTAGCCCAAACAGAGATTTCTGAGCCGATAGTAGAAGCAGTTATGATTGCTACTGAATTCCAACAAGGAGTTTCTTTTATTAGTCCTGGTAAGGTCATAAAAAGTCAAAAAAATTGAAGATTTTAGCTTCATATTAGAGATTTTCAAAACTTATTTTCCTGTCCCCTATCCCCTGTTTCCTTGTATTAATCATCTTCTAATTTCAGTAATTGCTCATCAATTTTTTTTAATCGTCCACGCACAACTTCTTCTGAGATAATTCGCTTACGTGTTGCCTCATTTAGTGCTGCTTTCTCTGCCAATAGCAATCGATGACGAATCGCATCAAATTTTTTATATTCCCCACTATTGACATCAAACTCATCTGGGCGACGATTATAGAATTCTCGTAATGCTTTTTCTGCGGTTGCTACTTGCACTTGGTAACTTGAGCGCATCTCTTCATAGACAGCTTTTGGTAGAACTCCTGACTTTAACAGACTTTCTAATTCATCCTGAGCTGCTTTAGCTGTGATTAACTGGGCTTGCAATTCTTCAACCTGCTGCTGTGCCTCTGAAAATTGAGATAATTTTAAGCGTTTTACCAGCCAGGGCAAACTTAACCCTTGCCCTACCAATGACACTAAGACACTGCCGAAGACTAAAGTGATGAGAAATTCTCGCCCTGGCAGTGTGGTGGGTAAACTTAACGCCAGAGCCATTGAAAGTGAACCTTTGATGTTGCCTAAAAAGAGTAAATGTTGCCAGCGCAGCGGAATTGGACGATCAAACCAACGAACCGTAGCCAGCAGCGGATAGACTGTAAGAATTCGTCCGACTTGATAAGCTAAAACTGCAAGTAGAATAGCAGGTAAAGTTCCCCACAGCGTTACCAAATCTATTTCTACACCAATCAGCAGAAAAATAAAGGTATTGGCAGTAAAACTGGCATATTCCCAGAAACTTAGTAAGGTGATGCGACTAGAAGCGGGAGTATTGCGAGAAAGTCCCAGATTCCCAAAAATTAATCCAGCCACAACTACAGCCACAGCACCTGATACACCCAGAAATTGCCCAACCTGAAAAGTGCCTAATGCAACTGCGACAGTTAGTAAGAGGCTGCTCAGGGGATCGTCTAAACGGGCAAATAGAGGTATGCTCAAGTAGCCCAAGACTAACCCGACAAGACAGCCTCCTAGAGCAATAAATAACAGTTGTTGGATTCCCTCCAGTAAAGTGAGCGAACCTGTGGAATATACTTGCAAAATTAGGTTGAATGAAACTAGGGCAGCAGCATCATTGAATAAAGTTTCTCCTTCAACAATAGTGGAAAGCCGTGAGGGTACTGGTATCTCCTTAAAAACGGCAATCATTGAAACCGTATCTGTGTTTGCGAGAATGACTCCTACAAATAAAGCAGGTATCCAACTCAGCCCCAGCCCAAATTTCAATACAACGGCAATAATAGCACTGGACAATACAGCCCCAGGAGCAGCGAGAAGGGCAATTGGTTTAAACGTGCTGCGTAGGCGGCTGATATCTGTATTAATGCCAGCATCAAATATTAAAATCGGTAGGAAAAGATTTAAAACCAAGGAAGGATCTAAACCAATAGGACGAGACAATAGCTCGGTAATCGGCAAACCTGCCAACACTAAACCTGTAACGTAGGGAACACGCAGCCGCCGTGTTAGCAGGGCAACACCTGTGGCTAGGAGCAAAAGAATAATGGAAACAGTGACTAAGGAAGCAACATCCACTTTGATTTTGGCAAGTTGTGTAAACTACTTTGATAAACGTTGCCAAAAAAGTAGTACAGATGTCAAAATTTTTTCTGTAAATACACAATAGAGTCTAGGAATATACCGCACACGCATGCATAGGCGATCGCCTGGATATCTCAACTGAACACTTGCACATATCTCGGCTTCGCCTCAATGCATTAACATAACGAGTCGATGCATTAACATAACAAGTCGATGCATTAACATAACGAGTCGATGCATTAATATAACAAGTCAATGCATTAACATAACAAGTCAATGCATTAACATAACAAGCCGATGCATTAACTAA
>NZ_JAYKTT020000065.1:0-128461 GCF_038404745.2 Chlorogloeopsis sp. ULAP02
GATTTTCCCAGGCGTGACTTTCCATCCGCCCGATGGTAGTTAACCTCACTCTCACGAACATTGAGTTGTCAAGGTTCATTTGAAGAATATAAGGCGTTCTCCATTTGATTCCTTGCCTCTAATCCTCTGCAAAATCGCAGTTTCTAGAGAACGAATCGCGCCCTGTATGCCCTACAGTACTTAGTCCTTTAGTTAAAATGTTAAGTGCGTTCTCATCCCGGCACAACTGAGCACCACAAATACATTTATGGGTACGAGTAGATAAAGTTTTTTTAACTTGTCTACCACAAGATGAGCAGTTGATACTGGTGTATTGTGGAGCTACAGCAATAGTTACTTTACCGTAGGTATTTCCAAAATACTCAAGCCAACATCTGAACTGATACCATTGAAAATCCAAAAAATTTTCAAGATGCTACTAGTGGGCTTTCAAACTTCCCAGTATTTCTTGTAAGTGGTTGTGCAAAAGAAATTATCTAGTTAGAAAAGGGAACGGGGAACAGGGGGTAACACGAGTGCAGGCGACTGTATACACGCACAGACGCTCGTAGGGTGGCAAGACAAGGAGAATCGAACTATTGTGAAAAGATTATGGTTTTCATTCAATTTAAATAGTGTAGTTCTCTAGCTAGCACTAAAAAAAAGTGTTAAAAAATATATAACACGTTTTAAAAAGTATTTAATCATGGTTCAAACTATATCTGTAGCTAGGCTGCCACAGGAGCAGCCCAAGGTTTGGCATGCTTTGGAAACAGCACAAGCGATCGCCTGCTTGGAAACAGATTTAGATCAAGGTTTGAGCAGCGCAGAAGTAGAGCAGCGATTAGCTGATTTTGGTGTTAATGAACTGACAGGGAAAAAAAGTAAACCTTGGTGGTTAAAATTTCTCCTGCAATTTAACCAACCACTGCTGATTATTTTGCTGTGTGCGGGATTAGTGAAAGCAGTCACTGGTAGTTTTGTAAATGCAGGGGTAATTTGGGGTGTCACCACTACCAACGCAATGATTGGATTTATCCAGGAATCAAAAGCCGAAGGAGCGATCGCGGCACTAGCTCAAGCCATTACTACGGAAACAACTGTTATTCGTGATGGTCAAAAATTACGCATTCCTTCACGGAATTTGGTTCCTGGTGATGTCGTATTGCTTGCTTCTGGTGATAAAGTACCAGCAGATTTACGGTTAGTACAAGCGCGAAATTTACAAATAGATGAGTCAGCACTAACTGGTGAATCGGTAGCGGTAGAAAAAAATACTCAATCTTTAACAGCAGAAACCCCTCTCGCAGAGCGTAAGAATATGGCTTACGCGGGTGGTTTTGTCACCTTTGGTCAAGCTATAGGTGTAGTAGTTGCTACTGGGAATGAGACTGAAACAGGTCGAATTTCTCAGTTAATGGAGCAACATACCAACCTTTCTACTCCCTTAACTAGAAAATTTGATAAATTTAGCCAGAGTTGGCTACGTGTAGTTTTGGGACTTGCGAGTCTGACTTTTGTGGTAGGACTCAGTTATAGAAATTTGCAAGATGCCTTAGAAGCAGCCGTAGCTTTAACTGTCAGTGCGATCCCAGAAGGCTTGCCAGCGGTAGTAACTGTAACACTTGCCATCGGTGTTTCGCGCATGGCACAACGGCACGCCATTATCCGGAAGTTGCCAGCAGTGGAAACTTTGGGGAGTGCGACTGTTATCTGTTCTGATAAAACTGGCACTCTCACAGAAAATCAGATGACAGTACAAGCAATTTATGCAGGAGGGCATCAGTATACTGTCACTGGTATTGGTTACGAACCGCAAGGAGAAATACTTCAAGATGACAAACCAGTTAATTTAAACAGTGATAAAGGTTTGCAGGAATGTCTGTTTGCTGGATTGTTGTGCAATGATTCCCACATGGAAAATAAAAACGGCAAATGGGTAGTAGTTGGCGATCCGACAGAGGGAGCGTTAATTATATCTGCGAATAAGGCGGGTTTTAGTCAATCTAACTTAGCAAGACAAATGCCAAGGTTGGATGCGATTCCCTTTGAGTCAGATTACCAGTACATGGCAACTTTGCATGAGACTTCCAGAGGTAAAAGTATTTATGTTAAGGGTTCGGCAGAGGCAATTCTCAAACGCTGCACTTTGATGTTGAATACTGATGGACAACCCCGCCCGATAGATTGTGTAGAAACTCTACGCCAAACAACTATCGAACGAGAAGTAAATATTATGGCGCGGCAGGGGTTGCGAGTGCTGGCGTTGGCGAAAAAGTCAGTCAGCAATGAGCAAATGACGGTGGATCATCCTGATATTGAGACTGGTTTAATTTTCTTGGGATTGCAAGGGATGATAGATCCACCACGCGCAAGTGCAATTAAAGCAGTGCAAGCTTGTCAAGAAGCAGGAATTCAAGTCAAGATGATCACGGGCGATCATGCTGTAACTGCCCAAGCGATCGCTCGCCGCATGGGGATTCATAAAAATGGCTCAGTTCTAGCCTTTACTGGTGCAGAACTAGCAAAAATGGATCGACAAGAATTAGCCCAAGTAGCAGAAGAGGGTGTAGTATTCGCCCGTGTAGCACCAGAACAAAAGCTGCGCCTTGTGGAAGCTTTGCAGTCAAAAGGCGAAATTGTCGCCATGACAGGAGATGGTGTTAACGACGCCCCTGCCTTAAAGCAAGCAGACATTGGTATTGCAATGGGCGGCGCTGGTACAGAAGTTGCCAAAGAAGCGTCTGATATGCTGCTTACTAATGATAACTTTGCCTCTATTGAAGCAGCGGTAGAGGAAGGGCGCGCTGTCTATAAAAATCTTTTGAAAGCAATGTGCTTTATTCTCCCTGTTAATGGTGGAGAATCAATGACAGTTTTGTTAAGCACATTGTTAGCTAGAGATTTGCCAATTTTGTCATTACAAATTCTTTGGTTGAATGTCATCAATTCCATCACCATGACAGTGCCTTTAGCCTTTGAGCCAAAGCCGCAAAACGTGATGAAACAGCCACCACGCAGCCCCAATGAACCATTGCTATCTGGTAGTAGAATCAAGCGAATTTTAGCAATTTCTCTGTTTAACTGGATTGTGATATTTGGTGTTTTTGAGTATATTCGCCAAACTACAGGTAACGTTGATTTAGCACGAACAATGGCGATTAATTCCTTAATTGCGGGACGGATTTTTTATCTATTGAGTATTAGTCAATTAATCCCGAATTTAATTGCCAAGATGGATGGAACGATCCAAGAAAATGTGGATATTCCCGCAATTGGGCTGGGAATTGTGGGAGCGATCGCTTTACAGATTGTATTTGCTCATGTGCCATTGATTAATCATGTATTTGAAACAGCACCTTTAACTCTCCAGCAGTGGTTGTTCTGTTTGGCTGTAGGTTCACCGATGATCGTTTGGGCTGCGATCGCTAATAAGATTGATCCACCAAATTAAATCAGAATCCAGAATTCCTCCTCATTTCGGGCTTCTGTCTCCTGGCTGTCTATTTTCCCCGCCTACGCACGCCAATTCCCAAAATAGCTTCTAATTACTGGGTAATTTGTTGTTAAAATTTCTCAAGAAATAGGCCAACACAAATGAACTTACGCAAAATCCCTCTAAAATCCTCTTAACTCCGTGTTCTCTGCGTTCTCTGCGGTTTATTATTCCATAACTTGTGCGTAAGTCCTGCTCAAAACACAACTCCCTGACTCTTCATTAGATGTCGGGGAGCTTGCAGTTGGTGAAGTAAATCCATAAGTCACCTAATTTAGGAATAATTGAGTCGGATACCTACGCGATCGCTTTCATTTTAAGCAATAAGTTTAAAAATAAATGATAATATATCTCAAGAAAGATACCAAGAGTAAATTACTAGTGAAAAATAATCTTGTTTGCTTCTGATTTGAGGAAAGTTCACTATGGTTGCGACTTTGGATGACACAAAGCGTAGTGCGATCGCTATGGAGATTGCAGATCTCAAAGCACTACAAGAGTTGCTGATTGCTACCGAACAAAAATTACAGCCTGCTGTGAGTAGTGATACCGAGATTAGCGATCGCTTGAATGATTTTATTAGAGATGATCGAGAAAATCTTGCAGTTCTTCAGGAAGTGCTCGCGAAGTTTGATGGTAGTTCGGTTCAGCCTAGAGATAATATCCGGCAGTATGTAGATCAGGTGAACCGTTTGATGGATGGAACTGAGCTGACATTGTATCAGAAAGTTTCTGCCTACGAACGGATCAAGCACCAAGCTGTGATGACTGGCTTGATTGTCCATAAGGCATCTCAAGTGGTTGGTGACGATGTAAAAGAGGCAATTGGTTCCTTAAATCAGGTGAACTTTAAAAATCGCGCCCATCAAGAGCAATTGAAAGGAGTAATGGAAGTTTTGGGTACGCGAGAACTTACAGGTAAAGATCCTGATCAGAGTGTTTGGGCGCGGACTCAAGATGCTGTCGCTGCTGTCAGAGGTATGTTTGAAGGACTAACTCAGTAGGAAAAGGACAAGGGAATAAGGAGACGCGGGGACACGGAGAATCGTGAATTACATTATTGCCCCTCTGAACCTGAAGCTCCTGGTGCTTCTTTCCTAGTCCCTAGCTCCCACTCCCCCTTTCCTCTTTTGCACCCATTGGGGCAATCCATTAAGAAGGTACTACCTGAGAGTGTGATAAGACTTTGTACTTGTAGCTAGATTGAAATAATCAGGCTGGTGAGAAAGCAAGTTTCAGATGCTGCAAGTAGAACAAGTCTTACAAAACCGTTATCAACTTCAATGCCAACTTGGTAACAATGGAGTTCGCCAAACCTGGCTAGCTAATGATTTACAAGCCCCCGATCCAGAAAATGCACTAGTTGTTGTCAAACTCCTAGTCTTTGATGGTATTGTACAGTGGGATGACCTTAAACTTTTTGAGCGAGAAGCACAAATTCTTCAAAATCTTAATCATCGCCGTATTCCCAAGTATGTCGATAATTTTTGTATTGATGACCGAGTACTCTGGTTTGGCTTAGTACAACAATATATTCCTGGTATATCCCTCAAAGAAAAACTTGCTCAAGGACATAGATTTACAGAAAAGCAAGTTCGCAAAATTGCTGTTGAGGTTTTAAATATTCTGACAGTTTTGCACGAGTTGCATCCACCAGTGTTGCATCGGGATATTAAGCCGAGTAATTTAATTTGGGGAGTAGATCATCATATTTATTTAGTGGATTTTGGCGCAGTTCAGGATCAAGTTCTCAGAGAAGGAGTAACGTTTACTGTTGTGGGAACCTACGGTTACGCACCGATGGAACAATATGGTGGTAGGGCAACTCCGGCATCGGATTTGTATGCACTCGGAGCAACATTGATTCATTTGCTAACTGGCATTTCTCCAGCAGAATTACCTCAATCCAATTTGCAGATTCAATTTATTGAGCGAGTTACCATCAGTTTCAGTTTTGCCAGCTGGCTAGAGAAAATGACAGCACCAGCGCCAGAGCAAAGATTTGTCAATGCTCGCGAGGCACTAGAAGCTTTAAAATCAGGTTTGGTTGTTAATAAATCAGTCAGAAATAAATTGGTAATACCGTCACGAGAATTAATTAATAACTCTGGGTGTGGTATTAACAATACTAAAGAACAAGTTCCTGATGAAATTCTCGGCTGGAATTGGGGTGCATTTCTCATGCCTTGGTTTTGGTTGTGGACTAATCAAGTTTGGATTGGATTGATCTGTTTATTTCCCTCAGTTGGGTGGATTATGACAATCTTACTTGGTGCAAGAGGTAATGAATGGGCTTGGAGAAGCAAACGCTGGCGCAGCGTGCAACACTTTAAAGAGCATCAAAGAGGTTGGGCGATCGCTGGACTTTTAATTGGTGCACCCTTTAGTTTGATTTTGTGGGGAGGAGCGATCGCCTTTATCGCATCTTTGTTGTAATACAGGTTACAGGTTATAGGTTACAGAAGAGGAGTGGGGGAGTGGATCTGTAGTAAAAATCCTTCTCCTTGTTCCCTGTCCCCTATTCCCTGTTCCCTGTTCCCTGTCCCCTGTTCCCTGTCCCCTATCCCCTACCTTTGGAGTTGCTATTTGTAATATCTTCTCCAGCAACCAAGGAGCAAAACGTTGACACCAGACTGCGATATGACTTTGCCATCCCACTAAAATTTCTGGTGAATCTTTTTGCAAGCCGAGAACAAGCGCTTTTGCTACTTTTTGAGGAGTCATTGGCATTACCCAACGAAATAACTCTAAATCTCTTACCATATCTGTATCTGTAAGAGTTGGCAGCAATGCCATCACCCGAATATTATATGGAGCTAACTCACTGCGCAAAGCTTGAGTAAATCCGACGATCGCAAATTTGGTGGCTGAATATGTCGCCATCGTTGGAGCGGCTACTTTCCCCATCAAGCTGGAAACATTAACTATTGTCCCTTCCCTGCGGCTTGCCATGCGTCGAGCCATCATATGAGTTAAAGAGTAGGTTCCCAATAAATTGAGAGATAGTTCTTCTTGAACTTGGGGAAGTTTAGATTGCAAAAAAGAGTTTTGGTGTGCTACACCTGCACAATTGACTAATATATGAATTGGCCCATAACTGCGCCACAACTGGGCGATCGCAATATGAACAAATACTGGCTTAGTCAAATCAACTGCCATAATCGTGGCTTCTACTCCCATTGCCTCGATTTCTTTGGCTACCTCTGCTAACTTATGGCGATCGCGTGCCACTAATATCAACCGTTTTATGCCTTGTTGCGCTAGTTCTAGAGCGATCGCACGTCCAATTCCACGGGAAGCCCCTGTTACTAGAGCTACTTTACCCTGAATATTCATGGATTTAAAACCTCCAGAATTCTAGTCTTACCGCACCTGTGTCATCTACAAACTTCATGAGAGCTTTTTCGCAATCCGGTATCAGTAAGACGAAATTTAATCTCACTAAAAATCCACAGCCGTAAATCAACACTTGACGCGATCGGCAAAATGGATGTGGCTCATAGTTCACTCCTCTCCTAAATACTTAGGATTTACGTGTATCTTTGCACAAACACAATCTAACAGTTAAATCAAGTACCCGCAATATTTTTTAATAAGAATTTCTTAATACTCATAAGTAATAAATGCATATAATGTATGGAGACTAAAACTAGATTTTTTATATAAGTTTTTCTTAATAATCGTTGAAAAATAACTTGATTTATTTTACAAATATGCCAAAAAATGCTTTTTTCTTGAAAAAGAAGCTCTTTTAAAAACTTTTAGAACTAAACTTCTAATGTAAATGAGCTGAACTCACATTGAGTTGAAGCAAATAACAGATTGATTGCAAAATCATATTTTTAGGTAATAACGACCACTGTCTTGGAAAGCTTTGAAGTTCCCTCCGGGACGCTGCGCGAACGCCGGTTTCCGGCGCACCCTACGGGAAGCCGCAAAGCGTCTACAAACTTTCCGCAGATAAACACAGATGCACACGGATAAATTATCTGTGTTCATCTGTGTCCATCTGTGTTCGATTTCTAAAAATATGATTTTTGCTTTGCCATTTTAGTTCACAATAAGATCCCCGACTTTTCACAAAAGTCGGGGATCTGTGACTTTAAAAATTAAGATTCAACTAATCCTACAGGGCAACTAACATTTGTTCCACCCAAACCACAATACCCACCAGGATTTTTGGCTAAATACTGCTGATGGTAATCTTCAGCGTAGTAAAACTCAGGCGCATCTAGAATTTCTGTAGTGATGTTTCCGTAACCTGCTTCCTTGAGAGCTTTTTGATACACATCTCGCGATGCTTCTGCTAACTTTCTTTGTTCCTCAGAATAAACATAAATCCCAGAACGGTACTGAGTGCCAACGTCGTTACCCTGACGCATTCCTTGGGTGGGATCGTGATTTTCCCAAAAGACTTTGAGTATGTCACTGTAACTAATTACTTTGGGATCAAAGACAACCAGAACCACTTCATTGTGACCGGTCATGCCGCTACAGACTTCTCTGTATGTAGGGTTAGGCGTAACGCCCGCAGCATAGCCAACTGCCGTAGTGTATACTCCAGATAATTGCCAAAATTTGCGTTCTGCACCCCAAAAGCACCCCATACCAAATATGGCCATTTCCATGCCTTCTGGAAAAGGAGGTTTGATCGGATTGCCGTTGACATAATGACGATTGGTGACTGGCATAGCCTCAGCCCGCCCTGGCAAAGCTTGTTCAGGAGTGGGGAGGGATAATTTTTTACCAAATCCAAATAGCACCATTGATTTTGACTCTGATTCTGAGAAATATTTTGACTTTACTTACATATTTTAAAGATTATGGCGATCGCTATTGGGTGGGTTTTCTCTTCTATCTTCTTCATAATTTCCCCCCTCTGGCTGAGTTAGTGCAGTTTCAGAGAAATAGCTATTAATCCAATTCAAAATTGGTATTAACAATAACAGTAAAATTCCAGAAAAGATGTCTCCACCCCAACTGTCATGCAACCAATGAAAAGCACCTTCTTGATCTGTACCGTGAAAGTATGCCAGTAAAGTGTTGCGAACAATATTGCCACTCACGCTAATTAATACTGCTATGGATAAAAACGAAGTGGTTATGCGACGAGAAGACAAAGCACCAGTCCAATAAAGTAGCATCAAGCTAACGTAAAGAGTTGTCAACAGCATTTTCAACCCCGCACAGTAAGGGGCAACTTCCACAATCCGTTCTTCTATATATATATTGATGCCATCAACAGTTACCGTCATACCCAACTGATTTAATATAAACCCCGCAGTGCCAGCAATGAAGCTTTGCAAGGGGAAAGTATAAGGAGCAATTAAGTAAGGAACTAAAGTTGGCGTTGCTAGAAAAACTAATAGCAGGGGAAATCTTTGCAATTTCAAGCCTGGAATTCCTTTGAGCCACAAGCATAATCCTATCAGGATCGCACTAAAGGAAAGATTCACCCATTCGCTAAGTCCGCTCAGATAAAAAACTCCCCCAACTAACAACAACACAGCACCCAAGGGATGAGTAATATCTGGCAGTCTTTGCCACAATTTTCGCTGTTTCCAAGCAATATAGGCAGCAAAGGGTAAACCGATTATACCGTGACTAAAATATTCGTGTTCTGTACTAATATTTTTGTGTAACCAACCATCCAGCCAATGTAGTACAACCGGAGCATATAACAGCCCTAAAATACTAACAATTAGCAGGCTAAACAATTGTGGCGAAAGCCAATGTTTTACTTGACGCCGAATGATCATAATTTTTAGCTAGAGTCAATCATCAAACCATCAGCCATCACACTTAGATTGCAACGGGAAGATTGGTTGGCAGTTCAGCAGCGATCGCACTCGAAATTTCTTTGACTTGGCTGTTGCTCAAGCCAGGATACATCGGCAACGATAGAATTTGCTTTGCCAGCATTTCAGCATGAGGAAAGTCACCGACTTGATAACCCAAATCAGCAAATGCTGGCTGGAGATGACAGGGAATTGGGTAATGAATGCCTGTTTGAATTCCTGCTGCCATCAGTTGTGCTTGCATTGCAGAACGTTCCACAGGGCAAGAATCACAAACTCTTATGACGTAAAGGTGATAAACGTGTCCCTCACCGCTATGGTTTTCGATAGGAATAATTCCGCTTGCTGCTAAGGGTGCCAGTTCAGTGTCGTAATCCTGAGCAATCTGGAAGCGATCGCGATTCCACTGAGCAAGATATGGTAATTTTTGGTGCAACACAGCGGCTTGGATTGTATCCAAGCGGCTATTTGTACCACTTTCGGTATGAAAATATTTTTGGGATGCACCGTAATTGCGTAAACGGATCATAGTTTGAGCCACACCTGGATCTCGCGTTACAAGCATTCCTCCATCACCCAATCCTCCCAAATTTTTGCTGGGGTAAAAACTAAAAGCTGCTGCAATTCCTACTGAACCAGCACGATATCCTTCTCGCTCGGCTAGATGTGCCTGTGCTGCATCCTCAAAAATTAGTAATTTGTAAGTATCAGCCAAATCTAAAAGCTGTTTTGGCGATACCATTTGACCGTAAAGATGTACGGGAATAATTGCTTTAGTTTTTGATGTGATTGCTCTTACCGCTGCGTCTAAATCAATTAAAGCTGTGCGAGGATCGCAATCGACAAAAATTGGTTTTGCTCCTGCACGCAAAACTCCAATCAGCGTTGCGATAAAAGTGTTAACTGGTAGAATTACTTCATCTCCAACACCGATATTACAAGCTTGTAAACCAAGGGCGATCGCATCAGTACCTGAGGCTACACCGACACCATATTTTGAGCCACAAGCAGCAGCAAATACAGCTTCAAAATCTGAAAGTGCTTGCCCTAAAATAAAATCTCCCTGTTCTAATACAGTCTGAATTGCCTGTTGCAGTTGATTTTGAATTAACTGATGTTGGAAATTTAAGTTTACAAAAGGGATGGCGATTGGTATATTACTCATTTTCATATATACTCAAAAATCTCATATTAAATTTTTATTAATAAAGTCTTAACATACTTGTTCATTTAATGCCATAATTGGTATTGATTATTGTGCATTACAAGCATAAATTCATTTTTAATATCTATTGAAAACTATTGAATTAACTCAGGATTTTATAGAAATTAAATTCAAAATAACAATTTTGCAAATATTTAAAGATATAAAATACTCCATCTAACCATTTTGGATATTTAACTCATAGAGTGTTTGAAAAAAACAACATCCACTAAAATTTTTACAACTCTTTTAAAACAGAAGCGCTACTTCTAATTTAAAAAGTTGCTCTATGTATGATTTCGGAAATATACCAGGGTAAATTTTTAGTTTCTATTTACTTCTGAGTTTTATCTTACCCAGTTCAACCCCAAGACTAACGTAGTTAGGTATCGATTTTGAAATAACTACGGATTACATTTACAGCACAAGAGATAGAAAATATATACTGTCTACTGAGGCAACCAAATATTTCAAAAAAGAAGTAGTTAGCTAGATGAAAAATTTTTAGTAAGTTAAAATTTTTACTCTTTCCTTGTTGATCCGCAGCGAAATTGGGGAATGCTTAAGAGTAGCGAATAACCCATAAACAGTGGTTACATGAATTACAGTATCGATCAATTATCAAGGTAGTGGTGGGAATGGTGGAGCCTGAAAATAAGTTTTTACCCCTAAAGGATGGTTGGGAATCCTCAGAAACTAAAGAGCAACAACGCCTGAAGGCATTGTCAGAATTAGGTTTACGACAACCAGAAACCATTCCTGTTTTTGAAGAAGCCACTCAAACGGCAGCCCATTTTTTAGAGGCACCGATTTCTATTTTGGGATTTGTGGATCAAGAACGCCATTGGTTCAAGTCAGCAGTGGGTTTATCCAGACTAGGACTAATGAATCAATTAGCGCAAAACCGCCAATTGTTACGTTGGGAGTCTTTTTGCACTCAGGTCGTAGAAGGTTCGCAAGCTGTAGTGATAAATGATACTAAGCATTTAGCAAATACAGAGCTAGCTGCCAGTAAGTTAGTGCAAGATTATGGCATTCGTGCCTATTTAGGAGCACCATTAATAGATGCTTGTGGAAATTGTTTAGGTGCGCTGGCTGTAATGGACTTGGTGCCACGCAATTTTACTCAGCGCGATATTGAATTTTTACAAATAATAGCTCGTTGGAGCATGAGTGAATTTGAGCGTAATCGGCTACTGCAATCTGTTTCAGACAGTACAATTTCTATGAGTACTGCTAATTGGTCACTTCCAGAAGTTAGTACTAGTGAAATCCAAATTAGTCCAGTTACAATTCAAACAGATGTAGTTCCTACTAACCAACTCAAGTTGAAGCTTTTGGAACAGTTAACTCAGGAGTTGCGTACACCCTTAACATCTGTGTTGGGTATGGCTAGTGTACTTGGACGCGAAATATACGGCCCTTTGACTACTAAGCAAAGAGAATATTTAGACATTATCCAACACAGCGGTCGATACTTACTTTCCTTAGTGAATGAAATTACTGAACTAGGAGCAATGGATGAAAGCCAAACTACACTAAATATTGCTCCTGTAGATATTGAAATGTTGTGTCAACAAGCAATAAATACTCTTGAAGAAGCCGCCAATCGTTGTAAGCAAGATATTCGCCTCTCTATTGAACCAGGACGTCATCGCATTTGGCCTTTAGATAAAGACAAGGTACGACAAATGTTGTATCACCTAATTTTTAGCGTGATTCAACTATCTGCAACAGGCAGCGTTGTCCGGCTTCATGTCTCATATAAAGAGAATACGCTCAATATAACGATTTGGGTTTCCCATCCTTGGTTAGGAGATGGAATTACAGAAGTTGATCCTTACTTCAGACTCAATAGCTCACCATTGCTTGAACTAACGAGTGAGACAAAAACTTACGATCACCCAGAAAATCAAGAAATAACACTGAAATTACCACTAGCAATAGATCAGCTGAATAATGGGAGAGTTGCAGTGTCGAGTATCCTGGATCTAACTCAGCAGCATGGTAATCTCTCAAGGGAAAGCTTGGGTTTGTTACTCAGTTGTGAGTTGGCAGAATTACATGGCGGGTACATTTCGATTCAAGGATCACCAGAATCAGGATACCGTTATGTCTTAACGTTGCCACTGAATCAAGAAAAAACACAAGCAATGAGTGATGTTTCCTCAAATACTTCTTCTTAGTACACACAATTTTAGACTGGCGCAGCACAGCAAACACAAAAATATATATACAAGTTTTCTCTTTTGTCTTTAAGCATTAACTGTCTTCAATTAGCATGGACTATGAGTTGAAAAAGTTTCAACTTTTAGAGCTATATAAACTATCATAAATCTGCACTCTGTGCTAATTGCTTACAGTGTCTTATGAATTTAATCTGGCAAAAATTTACATTATCCGATTTACCACTGAAAGAATATCTTGGCACTAGCTACTTACACAGTTTTTTGGTGGGCTTATTGAGATCTTGGCGACAAACTAGTATCTTGATGCAGTGGGGAGACGCAATTTCGGCTGCTTTAGTGAGCTTGGTGTTAATATTGGCACCATTCACTGTGAATAATACAGCTGTGCTGGGGATATTAATGTTGGCTTGTGGAGCCTTTTGGCTACTGTTGACTTTGTCTGATGAAGTTACATCCCCAAATACTCTGTTTGTGACTCCAATTCATCTGCTAGTATTACTTTTTTGGGGAGTTTGTGTAGTTGCTACCGCCTTATCTCCAGAAAAAAGGGCTGCTCTAGCAGGGCTAATAAATTTTACACTCTATTTGCTGCTGTTTGCACTGTGTGCCAGAATACTCACTTCACCCCGGATTAGGTCTTGGTTACTGATTTTATACTTGCATATGTCTTTACTGGTGGGTGTCTATGGGGTGCGGCAGAAGTTTTTTGGTGCTGCACAGTTGGCAACTTGGGTTGATCCTGAATCACCATTGTCTAAGAATACAAGAGTTTATAGTTTTTTAGGAAATCCGAATTTGCTGGCTGGATATTTGCTGCCAGCTGTGATTTTAAGTTTAGTGGCAGTGTTTGCTTGGCGGGGATGGGTGCAAAAATCTTTAGCAATCACGATGTTGGTTGTAAATCTAGCCTGCTTCCGTTTTGCTGACAGTCGTGGTGGTTTTATTGGTTTAGCAGTTGGTTTAGTTGTTTTGGTGTTGCTATTGCGTTACTGGTATGGTGAGTACCTACCCCGGTTTTGGCGAATCTGGTTAGTACCGATGCTTTTTGGGTTTTTTGTCGCTGCTTTTGTTGTCGCTTTTGGATTTTCAGAAACTTTTCGCTTGCGTATTCTCAGTATTTTTGCTGGGCGTGGCGATAGCAGCAATAACTTTCGTATCAATGTTTGGATGGCAGTGATTAAAATGATTCAAGACTATCCAGTATTTGGTATCGGCCCTGGACATGATGTTTTTAATAAAATTTATCCATTCTACCAACTGCCTCGATACAATGCCCTCAGTGCTTATTCGATTTTGCTAGAAGTGGCTGTGGAGACTGGCATCATTGGTTTAACTAGTTTTATATGGTTTTTAGTAGTAATGTTTAATACAGGTTGGTTGCAACTGCAAAAACTGCGCCAAGCTTCAAGTGTAGACGGTTTGTGGTTAATTGGAGCGATCGCTGCCTTGGCAGGTATGCTAGGTCATGGTTTTGTAGATACCGTGTGGTATCGTCCAGCAGTCAATAGTATTTGGTGGCTATTAGTAGGTTTAGTTGCCAGCTACTGGACATCTTCAGCTCAAGCTCAAACTCAACAAGTAAATTCACTTCATTCCCAATCCGCACCCAACTAAAGTCTCACCTGAAAAGGGGAAATAGGTGACAGGGAACAGACAAGAGAAATTGTCATGCTTAGTTGTAGAATTTTACTGTGATCAAATAAATTGAAATTGAAAAAAGCCTTGGAGGATAATCTATCCAAGGCTTTTTGTATATAATCATCTTCCCAATAATGTGCGTTATGGAGTAGTCGTAGATTTCATCAGCAAATTTATTCCCTATAAGTAGTGCTACCCACAGCGTTAGGATCGCGATATCGGGTTGTTTCATCAGTACGTTTTCTACCAGCTAAACCAGCTAAACCCAAAAGTCCAAGCAATCCCAACCAACCCCAATCAAAACCGCCGTCTTCCTCAACTCTAGTACTTGGTGCAGGTGTAGTTTGGACTCCAGGTTGAGTTTGCTGAACTTGTGCTTGTGCAGGTAGAGTTAAGGGCAAAATAACCATACTCAAAGTGACAACACCAGCGCTCACAGCTTTAGTGAAATGACTTTTCATAGTAAAAGTTCCTTGTCTATTTCAAAGTTATTCACCACTGTATCGACTCACCCAGTAAACATAATCAATCTGTAGCTATAAACTCAACTGACGTTAAACTCACGCTTAAGACATATAGATTTCAATTATTCTCTCAAGGTTAGGATAAGAATAATATCCAGTTGAGCATTTATAGTGGTTTAATAGCCCTTTATAAATTCGTTAGCCAGTTTACAAGACTTTTCATTCATTAATTTAGGCACAAGTACAATTCTCAATGAGCGATAAGAATGACGGTTACAAAGTTATTAGTGACAATCGACAAGCCCGGTATTTATATGAGATTCTCGAAACTTACGAAGCTGGTATCCAGTTGACTGGAACTGAAGTTAAATCAATCCGTGCGGGTAGGGTTAATCTCCAAGATGGCTATGCTTTGATTCGCAATGGAGAAGCATGGCTAATTAACGCTCATATTTCACCTTACACAGCTAGTGGACAATATTTCAACCATGAGCCACGCCGTACACGCAAGCTACTACTGCATCGCCAAGAACTTCGTAAACTTATTGGCAAGGTGGAACAGCAGGGTTTGACTTTAGTGCCTCTGAAAATGTATCTCAAACGTGGTTGGGTAAAGGTGACTATAGCTCTTGTCAGAGGGAAGAAACTCCATGACAAGCGAGAAGATCTCAAAAAACGCCAAGATCAGCGTGAAATGCGAAGAGCGATGAAAAATTATTAAGATTAGGGACTAGGAAAGAAGCACCAGGAGTAAGAACGTCAAGCACGATTCTCCGTGTCCCCGCGTCCCCATCTCCCCGTGTCCTCTTCAGTACCCAGTAAATTTTTCTTGCTCTGAATCTTCTCTAAACAAACCTAGCACAGGGCCGAGAATTGCCCCAAATAGAAAACCACCAGCGTGCGCCCAGTATGCAATACCACCACTTTCCATACCAATATTGGTAGGTGCTTCTAAGCTCGCAACGCCGTAAAAAGCTTGTTGGAGAAACCAGAATCCGAGAAAGAAGTATGCTGGAACGCGAAAGGTAGGAAAGAAAAATCCCAAGGGAACTATACCTAAAACCTCTGCTTGAGGAAAGCGGATTATATATGCTCCCATGACACCAGCGATCGCCCCACTTGCCCCTAATGAAGGAACTGCGGAAGTTTGTGAGAAGTACCACTGAGCCAATGTCGCTAAAATACCGCAGCTTATATAGAAAAATAAATATTTAACATGGCCTAGCTTATCTTCAACGTTGTTGCCAAAAATCCACAAAAACAACATATTGCCAGCTAAGTGTAGCAAACCGCCATGCAGAAATTGTGCAGTAATTAAAGTTACCCATTCCGGTACTGGTTGATTGACAATGATACCTCCAAAGCTAGCTGTTAATTCTCGCGGCACCACTGCAAATAGATGAAAAAAACTATCTAAGTATTGGGGAGGTAGACTCGCTTCATAAATAAAAGCAAGAACGTTAGCTGCAATCAGCCCATAGGTAACATAAGGTGTAATTTTTGTTGGATTATTATCTCTAATTGGAACCACAGGAGTCTTTGTTAATTTTTTAGAACAAGATTTACCATACCTAATTTGTTGAGTATTTCTGCCAACCTCTAGATAGATTTAGCACGTTACATTGGAGATATTTCTTTTGTAGATAAGTTTTGATTGCTGTCAGGTCTCATTACCTAAATTATTTAAGATCCTTTAGTACAAGTATTAAGTTATACTTAAACTATATTTTAAAAAATCTACAATTATCATCACTCAAAGTCATGATCACTTCAGGTAAGTTAACCTAAAGCTTATATGTCAAGGAGGATGGAAAATTTGTTCTAAAATTCTTTATTTACGTTATTTTTTGATACAACGGACTGAGATTTTGACAAAGTTAGAGAACAAACAACGGCATAAATAATAATGGTTCAAAACAAGAAAATATCTCTATTCGGTGAAGACTCCTAATTATAGATGTGTCACAATAGTCGTCCACCTTGATGCTAAATCCTCAGCAATGCATAGATTTTTTGTACACAATTTTGTAACCTATGTTTGTGATTTTCTAAATTTAGAACTATATATGTATGTATATGTATAATTAGGTTTAATTTGATTAAGGACTTATCATTGATGATGTGTTACAAATTATAAAAAAGTTGGATCTAGTTCTACAGCTATTTAGATGTAAGTTTAACTTTAGGAATACAACTGAATAATACCTCTTACGATTGGAAGTTATATTGGTAATTCATTCTACAGAGTGTTATTAGCTGGTAATCCTGTCATAGTATGAAACATAAGAGTACTATTATTGTCTGTGTTTGCTGACAGTGTTTATAGAAGCAAATTTCTTAGGAAAAAATGCTAGGGGTGTACTTTCCATGCCCTTGACAATCCTTGTAGTGGACGACGATCTAGGCACTCGTCTGTCTATTAGCGATTATCTTGAATTGTCTGGCTACTCGGTAATTACTGCTAATGACGGTCAAGAGGCTTTGATAAAGGTGGAGGAGTTCCATCCTGATTTAATAGTCACCGATATTGTCATGCCACAAATGAATGGTTATGAATTAGTCCGCCAGGTAAGACAAAAATCTATGTTTCGGTTACTGCCTGTAATTTTATTAACAGCACGAACACGAACACAGGAAAGAATTCTTGGCTATCAGTCAGGGTGCGATTTATACTTACCTAAACCTTTTGAATTAGAAGAACTAGGAGCAGCGATTCGCAATCTCTTAGCGCGATCGCAACTCATTCAATCTGCATACAATGTTTCCTATCCCGACAATGCGAGTGCTTCCACCCCCACAACTACTGTGGAGTTACTTTCCGAATTAACTCCCAGAGAACAGGAAGTTTTAGAACTTTTGACTCATGGTCTTTCCAATGCTGAAATGGGTCAAAAGTTGCATCTGAGTCCTCGGACAGTGGAAAAGTATGTTAGCAGTTTATTAAGAAAGACCGCCACTAATAACAGAGCAGAATTAGTACGTTTTGCTATTAAACATGGACTGGTAGAATAGCTAAACCAACCAATAATTCTTTTATTAAAAACAAAATCTGATTAGCGTATTAACGTTACAAAAAGTAATAAATTATTATCTATTTCCAAATATGCTATTGCTGTTGCGATCGCCTAGCTTCTCCTAAAGACTCTTGCCTTACTTCTCCAATCGCAAAGTTAGATTCCATCTGTTCTAACACAACTTGCCAAACTCCATATCCATTTTTACTAAGATGTAATCCATCTGTAGTTAGATCTTCTCGCAAATTGCCTTGAAAGTCAGCAAACCAGTCATGTAAATTCAGATAACTGGCTTTTTCTTGTCGAGTAATTAAAGCTAGCTGACTATTAAGACGACGAATTCGGCTATTAGAAATCGAAGCAAGACGAGTTGGCAATATTGATTGGACAAGAATCAAGCTACCTGGATGATTTTGGCGTAAGCGACGAATAATTAAACGATAATTGCGTAAAATTGCCTGATCATTCATGCCCTTACGCAAATCATTAATTCCAGCCATTACGTAAATCACATCTGGCTTGGTTGCGGCAAAAGCAGACAATCTGTTGAGGATGCCACTAGAAGTATCACCAGATATTCCTTGATTCAACCATAATTTCCCAGCAGGTAGCTTTTCATTAGGAAACCACATACTTAAAGAATCGCCAACTAAGACATTTAGGCGATTTGCGCCTTGTCCTTTAACCATTGCTCTGGCTTCCATTGCCAATAAGCTTTTCCAATCTTCATAAGTTAGCTGGGGCTTTTTCCCAGACTCCAACAAAGACTGTAATTCATTTTCGCTTAGGCGTGTATAAATTTGACCAGCTTTTAGAGCTGCTAGTCTATGGTAGTAAAGTTGACTGCCAGATAAAAATCTCCGAGTCGGTTGGTATATTGACTGAACAGAGGATTCAACTGGTATAGGCAAATTCGGGTTGCTAAATTCTGGTGAGGGAGTTTCTACCGTTGAAGCCACTGTTTCACCTGCTACTGCCTGCAAACCCTCTTTTGTATTCAACTGGATTTGATTACTTTCTGTTTTGAAGACTAAGGGCTGTGGCAACGTTGTTACTGGAATAGCTAATCCTGCAATTAAGCCTGCTGCCAATAAATAAACGTTCCTCATCTCGTAAGTTTCTCCTATGACTACTATTTTGTCCAATGACAGCGTTTCTCGGCTGATTGCAGGAAATTTCTTGAATCAGCTAATTAATTACCTTTTACAGTATTTACACTGTATCGGTGTAATTAGCTAGCTTAGGAGATTCGTTTTTACAGTATCTTTAATGTTTTTTCTTAGTAGTATAAATTTTGTTCGATTTTTTATACTTTTCCTGTTCCCTAAATTTAACTATAAAATTATTTTGTGCGTTTGATTTTTAAGGAAAACTGCTACGGATCTACAAATCTATAACGACTGCCAATCACATAATCTTCATTAATTTCAAATGATATCCATTGTCTTTGCAAGGTTTCTGCAACAAAACCGGTTGTATTAGAACCCGCAAATGGATCTAAAACTGTATCGCCTTCATCAGTTAAAAATTTGATAAAAAACTCTGCAAAACCTTGAGGAAAACGTGCAGGATGTGGTTGTATCCCCATTAATTTGCAGCGACGTAAGTAGGCGCTATTTGATTCAGTATTAGCAATTTCTAGCAAATTAGGTGGAATTGCACCTTTGTTATCTTTTTGGAATTGCTCGGAAATATCATGTCCACTAGGACGCATTTTGGCTTTATAACCATTTTTAAGTAATTGCTTCATACTCTCGCTGTATGGCTTTAAAACTTTTCTATTATCAGCTTTGGGGTGGGGGGTTTTCGATAACCACCAAACGATATTTACTGAGTCTTTCACACGAATACGTCTAATTGTTACCCACTCAGCCGGGGTAGGTAATCGTGCCGGATTGTAGTGATAAAATTCTTGAGCTAGAAAAAAACCAACTTCTTTGCACAACCTAACTAAAAGCTCATATTGATAGATACTCCGCACGGGATTTCCAGGTAGATAAGCACCACCTAAATCAAGCACAAATGAGCCATCCTCTGCAAGTAATCTTTTAAATTCATAAGCGAAAGGTAGAAACCATTCTATATATTTTTCTGCGCTTTCGTTGCCGTATTCTTTTTTGCGGGTGAGCGCAAATGGAGGTGAGGTAATAATTAAATTAATACTGCTATCTTCAATATATTTAATTAGTTCTTGGGTATTACCTAAATATATGGAACCGTAGTTTTGAGTGTAATAGGGAATCAAATTTATAGATTGCTGTGAAGTTATTTGTTTGGATTTCAAGGGTTATGTTGTTGGAAAATAAAGAACTAGTTTATAGTTTATATACACTTTGAAGGGGCGGGCAAGAGACCCACCCCACAAGAAATGTTTCTACAAATATTCTTGTTAAGAAGTTTGCCAGAAAAAGGGATAATCTTCAGGAGTTTTTGAAAGAGCAGCTTTGACAGGATTTTGCCTAATGTAATCCCAATATGTCTGAAACTCTTCTTCATTTCTAATAATGCGGTCGTATCGCTCATCTTGCCAGATTGTACCTGTATGTTTCATTAACTTAGGAATTTTTTTAGCACTATAACCTTTGATACTTTTCATAATGCTACTAAGTGACCAAAATTCATTGTCTAATTTGAGCCAAGGCTGAATTAGCATATGGACATGGTCTGCCATTACAACAAAGATATAAATGTTATATCTCTTGTTATTAAAAAATAGACAAGCATTAAATACTACTTGCCTAGCTTCTGGGGTAAGTTCTAACTTTTCCCAAGTATTAAAAGTAATAAAATAAACTGCTCCATCTAATTCCCAATGAGGTAAGGTTCTTTGGGTAATTTTAAACTTTGGCTCTTGCATATGGGACAGGAAGGTAATTGTTATTTATCTTGTGGAGTGGGCATCTTGCCCGCCCCTTTATTTATTTTTCCCATTCCAAAAAGAGAAAATTTACATTCTAAAAAGAGAAAGTTTAATATCTTTACTTAAGATTGTAGAAATTTTACCTGTTTTTAATCTAGGACGGGTGAGACACCCATCCCACAAAACAATTCTTTTGATTATTCAACTGAAACGGCAATAATTCCTCTTTTCTAGTTAATTGGGCTGTTTAGTGTTCATTATTTTTATTCAAACAGTCAACGGGATACTCACCTCATCAATTTGTCATCTCAAGTGCCGAATCGAGCAGGCTCGCGAACTCCTAATTAAAAGTGACTTGTCAATTGCGGATATTACTTATAAAGTCGGCTTTGCTAATCAATGACATTTCACTAGTCATTTTAAGCGCCTACTTGGAGTCACACCTAAGATTTTTCGAGAGCATCGCATAAACCCGTAAAAAAAAAGCAAGAATTTGTAAGAAAAAATTTTGTGCGATCGCTATTTTGGAAGTCAGGAGTGCTGCAAGCACCATATTTTGGTTGGTAGCCACTGGAATCGAGCTGCACCCGCGTCCAAGAAGTGACAATTCCAAGGAGAGGTTTTCTTATGGCGATCAAATTTACTGGCGGTTGTCTATGCGGAGCAGTCCGCTACGAATGTTCGGCTGAACCCATTGCGATGGGAAATTGCCACTGTCGCGATTGTCAACGTGCGACGGGAACTGCTTATGCGTCCGGGCTTCTTGTGCCCCAGAGTGCAGTCACTATCACCGGAGAGGTGAAATACTATGAGGTGATTGGTGATAGCGGCAATATTGTTGGTCGAGGCTTTTGCCCAAACTGCGGTTCTCGATTATTTAGCAAGCCTCCAATTCCTGAATTTATGGGCATTATGGCTGGGAGTCTTGACGATCCAAGCTGGTTCCGACCGACTATGGATATTTATACAGCCAGTGCTCAACCGTGGGATTACATGAACCCGGATTTGCCTAAGATTGCCAAGATGCCATAGTGCCTGCTTTTGAGGTGGACATCTTGCCCCACCATAAAAAATCCCCCGCCACTGGCAGGGGATTTCAATTAATTACCTACAAAACTAGCAGCCGAATTAACCGAACTTACCAGCCGTCGAGGCAATTAGGAATGCTGCGTAAGTTAGAACATAGCCCACAGTGAAGTGAGTTAAACCAACCAAACGAGCTTGAACGATAGACAGAGCAACGGGCTTGTCCTTCCAGCGAACTAGGTTTGCTAGTGGAGTACGCTCGTGTGCCCAAACAAGAGTTTCAATCAACTCTTGCCAGTAACCTCTCCAGGAGATCAGGAACATGAAGCCAGTTGCCCAAACTAGGTGTCCGAACAGGAACATCCAAGCCCAAACAGACAGGTTATTCATGCCGTAGGGGTTGTATCCGTTAATTAACTGAGCGGAGTTAGCCCAGAGATAATCGCGGAACCAGCCCATCAGGTATGTAGAGGATTCGTTAAACTGAGCTACGTTGCCTTGCCAAATTCCCAGGTGCTTCCAGTGCCAGTAGAAGGTTACCCAACCAACTGTGTTTAATGCCCAGAAAGTAGCTAGGTAGAAAGCGTCCCAACCGGAGATGTCGCAGGTACCGCCACGACCGGGGCCGTCGCAAGGGAAGGCATAACCGAAGTCCTTTTTATCGGGCATCAGCTTAGAACCACGGGCATCCAGAGCACCTTTCACGAGTACGAGAACGGTGGTGTGAATAGCCAATGCGAAGGCGTGGTGTACTAAGAAGTCGCCAGGGCCGATAGTTAAGAACAGGGAGTTAGTACCAGAGTTAATTGCATCCAACCAACCTTGCAACCAAACGTTGCCGTAATTGGGGTATGCTGTGTAAGCAACGCTGTCTGGGTTAGACAACAGGACGTTTAGTCCGTAGAGCACTTTACCGTGAGATGCTTGGATGAACTGAGCAAACACAGGTTCGATCAGGATTTGCTTCTCTGGTGTGCCGAAAGCAACAACTACGTCGTTGTGAACGTACAGACCTAAGGTGTGGAAGCCTAAGAATAGGGATACCCAGCTCAGGTGAGAGATAATCGCTTCTTTGTGCTTCAGTACACGCTCAAGTACGTTGCCCTTATTTTGTTCGGGATCGTAATCACGAACCCAGAAGATCGCACCGTGAGCGAAAGCACCAAGCATCAAGAAAATAGCGATGTATTGGTGGTGAGTATAAAGAGCGGCTTGGGTTGTGTAGTCCTTACCGATGAAGGCATAAGGTGGCATAGCATACATATGCTGTGCTACCAAGGAGGTAACAGTTCCCAAAGCAGCTAAGTGAATGCCCAACTGGAAGTGTAGGGAGTTGTTATAAGTATCGTACAAACCTTGGTGAGGCAGGTTAAACTGACCTTCACTCTTGGTACCAGGTACTAAACCAGATTTGGAGTTCAGCATTTCTTTAATGCTGTGACCAATTCCAAAATTAGTCCGGTACATATGGCCGGCGACGATGAAAATTACAGCGATCGCTAAGTGGTGGTGAGCCATATCGGTCAGCCACAGCGATTCTGTTTGAGGATGGAAGCCACCCAAGAAGGTCAAAATTGCTGTACCAGCACCTTGGGAAGTACCAAATACATGGTTTGCAGTATCGGGGTTAGAAGCGTAAACTCCCCAATTACCAGTAAAGAAGGGTTGCAAGCCTGCCGGGTGGGGCAGAGTGCTTAAGAAGTTATCCCAACCTACGTGCTGTCCGCGAGATTCGGGGATAGCAACGTGAATCAAGTGACCAGCCCAAGCCAGAGAGCTAACACCAAACAAACCTGCTAGGTGGTGATTGAGGCGAGGCTCTGCACTCTTAAACCAAGAGAGGCTAGGACGGAACTTGGGTTGTAGATGCAACCAACCAGCAAACAAGAAAACTGATGCCAGGATAAGGAGGAACACAGAACCCATGTATAGGTCGCTGTTCGTCCGCATACCGATGGTGTACCACCAGTGATAAACACCAGAGTAAGCAATGTTTACCGGATAGTTAGCTCCACCTTGGGTAAAAGCTTCTATTGCGGGCTTACCAAATTGAGGGTCCCAAATCGCATGAGCGATCGGACGGATGTGAAGAGGATCTTTAATCCACTGTTCAAAGTTACCTTGCCAGGCTACGTGAAATAGGAGGCTGGATGCCCACAGGAAAATGATTGCCACATGACCGAAGTGAGTAGCGAAAATCTTTTGGTAAAGATTTTCTTCCGTCATGCCATCATGGCTTTCAAAGTCATTTCCTGTAGCCATCGCATACCAGATCCGACGTGTCGTCGGGTCTTGCGCGAGATCCTGGCTAAATTTTGGAAATTTTGTCGCCATAGGTTTGAGAAATCCTCTGACTTTTAGCCATCAGGTATCAATGTTCTTAAGGAGTTCTGAGTTAGGAGTTTTGAGTTAATGGTTGTCAGTTCGTGGTTTTTGTTGTTGATGTTAACCGCTAAAAACAACTTGTAGCCCATCACTCATAACTCATTGCTCCTAAATGCTGGTTGCTAGCCTAATGAGAGAATATGTGCGTGGAAGAACGCCCATGTCGTGGCAATTCCCCCCAAGAGGTAGTGAGCTACACCGACCGCACGACCCTGAATAATGCTCAGAGCGCGAGGCTGAATTGAAGGTGCTACTTTCAGTTTATTATGTGCCCAAACAATGGACTCAATTAATTCTTGCCAGTAGCCACGACCACTGAACAGGAACATTAAGCTGAATGCCCAAACAAAGTGAGCACCCAAGAACATAAGTCCGTAAGCTGACAGGGCACTTCCATAGGAGTTGATCACCTGTACTGCTTGCGCCCACAGGAAGTCACGCAACCAGCCATTGATGGTGATGGCACTTTGGGCAAAGTTACCACCAGTAATATGAGTCACATTACCAGCTGCGTCTACTGTTCCCCAGACGTCAGATTGCATCTTCCAGCTAAAGTGGAAAATTGCGATCGAAATGGTGTTGTACATCCAGAACAAACCGAGGAACACGTGATCCCAACCAGACACCTGACAGGTACCACCACGACCAGGGCCGTCGCAGGGGAAACGGAAGCCCAAGTTTGCCTTGTCTGGAATCAGACGAGAACTGCGGGCAAACAGGAAGCCTTTCAAGAGAATTAGTACTGTGACATGAATTTGGAATGCGTGAATATGGTGGATCATGAAGTCCGCCGTACCCAACGCAATCGGCATCATTGCCACTTTACCGCCTACGGCGAGAATACCACCGCCAAAGGCATAGCTAACAGGTTCAAGTGCATTTGGCGCGGTTGCTCCTGGTGCTACAGTGTGTAGGTTTTGTACCCACTGAGCAAATACAGGCTGCAACTGAATTGCCGAATCCGAGAACATATCTTGGGGACGGCCCAAGGCGCGCATTGTGTCGTTGTGGATGTAAAGCCCAAAGCTGTGGAAGCCAAGGAAAATACAAACCCAGTTGAGGTGAGAGATGATTGCATCCCGGTGACGAATCACACGATCCAGAACGTTATTTTGGTTCACAACAGGATCGTAATCGCGCACCATGAAAATGGCAGCGTGAGCAGCACCACCCACAATTAGGAAACCGCCAATCCACATATGGTGAGTAAATATGCAGAGTTGGGTAGCGTAATCGGTTGCCAAGTACGGATATGGGGGCATCGCGTACATATGGTGGGCAATGATGATCGTCAGCGAACCCAAGAAGGCAAGGTTAGTTGCCAATTGAGCATGCCAAGATGTGGTCATGTTCTCGTAGAGACCCTTGTGACCTTCACCAGTGAAGGGGCCTTTGTGGTTTTCCAGGATCTCTTTGATGCTGTGACCGATACCCCAGTTGGTACGGTACATATGACCAGCGACGATGAACAATACCGCGATCGCCAAGTGGTGATGGGCAATATCAGTCATCCACAAGCCACCTGTGACCGGGTTTAGACCACCCTTGAACGTCAGGAAGTCAGCATACTGACCCCAGTTCAATGTAAAGAAAGGTGCTAAACCACTGGCAAAGCTGGGATATAACTCGGTTAACAAGTCTTTGTTCAGGATGAACTCATGGGGCAGGGGTACATCCCGAAGAGGAACTCCTGCATCCAAAAGCTTGTTGGTTGGTGCGGAAACATGAATGATGTGTCCTGCCCACCCCAAGGAACCACAACCTAGCAATACTTGCAGGTGGTGATTGAGCATTGACTCCACATTCTGGAACCATTCCAGTTTAGGAGCGCGCTTGTGGTAGTGGAACCAGCCAGCAAACAGGAACAAACCTGCTAATACCAAACCGCCAATAGCTGTGCAATACAGTTGGAAGGAGTTGGTAATCCCCCAGCCACGCCAAACTTGGAATAGACCGGAAGTAATTTGAATGCCGTGGAAGCCACCACCGACATCCCCATTCAAAATGTCTTGACCAACAATTGGCCAAACAACTTGAGCGCTAGGCTTGACGTTGAGTGGATCGCTCAACCAAGCTTCGTAGTTTGAAAAACGAGCGCCATGAAAAATCATCCCGCTCAACCACAAGGTCACTACAGCTAAGTGACCAAAGTGGGCTGCAAATATCTTGCGGGAAATATCTTCTAAATCACTTGTATGTGTATCAAAATCGTGGGCGAGTGCATGCAGGTTCCAAATCCATGTGGTGGTTTTGGGACCTCTGGCTAGGGTTCTGTCGAAGTGACCTGGTTTCGCCCATCGTTCAAACGAAGTTGGAACCGGATCGTTATCGACTATCACTCTTGCCTTTTTTTCCTCTCGCTCCGGAGGACTTATTGTCATTCGACCTCCTCTCTTAAAAAGGGACTGAGGAATCATTGTGACCACAAGCTGTCTTCTTGGTTTTTATGAACCAAATCGCATTTTCCATTTATAATTTGGAGCCGCGATGAAGACCTTGTGTGGGGAGTGGTTTCTGTTGAATTATAAAGTCTTCTCTTGTACATTGTTGGAGACTTTTTAACAATAATTCAAAATCCCCAGATTTATTGTCTCATCTACTTTCCGATTCTAAAACACTGGTCAAAAAGTCAATACTTTCTCTATTTATTTTACAAAGCTAAACAATTCGCAAAATTTATGGTTATTTTCTGAGCGATCGCTGTTTTTAACTCTTACAGCTATAATCCAATTAAAAATATTTGGAATTTTCGTTACAGGTTATACCAAAATATAGTTAAATAGCTGTAAGAAGAAATAGTTAAAATCGCCACATAATTATCTTAGATAGTACTGACATAAATTCAAAAACTTAAATTCTCAGTCCAAGGACAGGTAGTTAAAAAAGGATTTCACCTTTTGGGCTATAGTTCCGAATGGACAGTTTGCGCCAAAATGCAACATAAAATCTGTCTGTTGTTTAGGAATGGGTGAAAAACATGAACTCGTGGCGGACAACGGCTGCAACTTTAATAAAGTCGCTAACGGTATTGACCTTAGTATTATATTTAACTAGCTGTGGTGATAAAGCCATCAGCCAAGAGCCATCTGGTAGTTTACAAGAAAGCCCTGCAATTTCAACAAAGCAATTCTCGGAGGTTGCCCCACCAACGGTCGTTCAAGAACTACGTCAAACCTTAGAAGTATATAGACCTCAGGTATCAATAGTGACTCCTAAGCAGGATGAAGTTCTGCAAGATAACACAGCTACAGTCCGCTTCCAGGTTAAGGATTTACCTATATTTAAAGATCCACAACTGGATATGGGGCCACATCTGCACGTAATAATTGACAATCAACCGTACATTGCAGTTTACGACTTAAATCAACCGTTAACTTTACCAGACTTGTCCCCTGGTACCCATACCTTACGTGTTTTTGCCTCCCGTCCTTGGCATGAAAGCTTTAAAAACGAGGGTGCCTACGCTCAGACAACATTTCACATCTTCACTAAAAGCGATGACAACAACCCCGATCCAAATTTACCCCTGCTAACCTACAGCCGTCCGAAAGGCAGTTATGGAGCGGAGCCTATTTTACTGGATTTTTACTTGACAAACGCGCCGTTACACCTGATTGCGAAAGATAACCCTAACAACCAGTTTGCAGATTGGCGCATCCGCTGCACTATTAATGGCGAAAGTTTTGTTCTTGATCGCTGGCAAGCAATATATCTAAAAGGCTTTAAACCAGGTAAAAACTGGGTAAAACTAGAATTTCTTGATAACCAAGGCAATCCTGTCAAAAATGAATTTAACAGTACAGTTAGGCTAATAACCTACGAGCCAAAAGGTAAAGACACCCTTTCTAAAATTGTCAGAGGAGAACTTTCTGCAGAACGAGTTCGCGCAATTGTAGATCCCAACTACACAGGTAAAGTACCGACTGCCGAACCCACACCTACTACTACACAAAAAATTCAACCCCAAGAAGAAAAACAGCCGAGTTTGGAAGTTACACCTACACCAACTCCTAGCATCGCACCCAGGGTTGAAACTACACCAGAGATACAACTTCAAGAAAAACAACCTGTTCCTGAAATTGAACAAACACCTCCAACTCAACCAGAGAAACCAAAAGGTGGCTTTTTCAATCGTTTCCAAAATCGAGCAGGCAAAACACCTATTCTACAACCTACAGAAATCTCTCCTAGCCCAACTCCGGCATTAGAACCATCACCGGAAATTGCACCAGAGCCTGAAGCTATTGATTTACCAGAAAAACAGCCTACTCAGCCAGAAAAATCTCGATTTGGTAAATTTTTTCAGCGTTTTACAGGTAAAGCGCCTATATCTCAACCTACAGTAGAACCGTCTCCAAGCGTTTCTCCCACATTACCGGAAATTATTGAGACACCAGCCCCAGAAACTACAGCTGAACCTCTGGTTACTCAACCAGAAAAATCAAGATTTAGTCGATTTTTTAATCGCCGTGTAGGTGATCTATCAACTCCACAACCTTCACTAGAAAAATCTCCTAGCCTACCTCCAACACTGCCTGAGATTGTAAATGAGTCTCCCGCGCCAGAACAGGAACTTTTACCAAAAGCTGATCCAAGACTTTTACCTCAAAAAGTTGCTCCTCAGCCAGAAAAACCAGAATTAGAAAGATTTTTTAATCGTCGGCAATATCCAAATTCTGCGCCATCTCCAACTTTACCTTTTGCTCGATCACAGATGAATCAGCCTTCTACACCAGAAGCGACAGCAACGCCTGAACACTCAAGCGGGTAAATCCACAATTGATTGTGACGAAACAAGAACCCTGACTTTTTTGAAAGTCGGGGTTCTGTGTATTTAGTAGCTTTTTAAAACGCAGAGGGACGCAAAGTGAGCGCAGAGGAGCGCAGAGTTTTTAATTAGAAATACTGAGTTCAGTTTTGGTAAGTTTATTTAATTTGTAAATTTCTGGTAATTGCCACCAAGCAAGATGAGGGTATTCGTGATGTTCTTTGTGGTAGCCAAAATGATAGCAAGTAATAAGTGACAACCATGTTGGCATAGAGATAGTTTGAGCAAAGTGAGGTTTAATATAACCTCCTGGTGGTTCTTTATGAGTAAGGAATGTACCAAAATAAAATAATTGTAATGAGCTTAATAGTGAAGGTAATGCCCAAAAGAGAATAAGATTTGTATGGGGTATATTTAATACGTAATGAATAGTATTATACGCTACTATCCAGGCTATTATTTGACTCCAACTCCAGTAATTCTTCATAAAGTATAAATACCAGGCAAAGAAATTTTTATGCTTGCCGTCGTGGAAATCGGGATCTAGTTCACTGGCAGGGTGATGGTGATGCATCCAGTGCTTTTTTATTAATGTTTTGTAGGATAAAAAACCATAAAAAAGTAAGCATATAGTTCCGATTAAATGATTAATTTTAGTGTTTCTGGAAAATACTACCCCATGCATAGCATCATGAGCAGTAATGAATAATCCTGTATATATAAATGTCTGCAAGATTATAGCTAATAATGACTCTAAAATATCTGATTTGGAAAGGTCAAATGAAAGTAAAAAAATTAAGCTAGCTGCCCATATTCCTAAAATGGCAATAGCAATGAAAATGCCTGCCATACCAACAGTAGATTGATTTGTAATTTCTATATGATGGCTAGATAAGTGTTTTGATTGCATCAGGCTTTTACTCCGCCTAAAATTTCGTCGAAATTCACACAATTCGGTCATTAAAAAGTTCACTAACCACTTAAGGGAAAACCCTGTTCATGGTCAGTGCTGTGATATAAGTAACACCTAAATCAAATATGTAGAAAAATTAAGTTTACTTAAATAATATTACACATATTTGCATAGATGGTGACTGTGTAAGCAAAATTTCTTGCTCTATAAGGTTTTTGAGCCGTGGAGTTTAGTGAATGAGGTTGAGTACCTCGCGCAGTACGCTGTAGCCCTGATAATCCCAAAGTAGATAAGCAAGAAAACCAATCATCGCCAAGCGTCCATTCCATAGTTCAGCTTGGGGTGTAAAGCCAAACTTAAAGGCATTGCGATCGCTACCGTTATATGCTTTCTCTGTTACATCAGTCGGATAAGGCCCCATTGTTAAGTTTCCTCAAGATTGTGAACTACACCATTCATAGTATTTACCCACCTAACAAGTGCTATCTATCTCTAGTGCCAAAGTGTAAGCAAGTCGAAAGGGTGAGGTTTGGAGGCTAATATACAGGGTTGTATCTGACAAAAGGTTAATAAATATTTCTCTTAGTCTCTACAATCAAGATTATTTGTAAAGCAAATTAGTAATAATGCATACATAAACTCTTCTTGAGTTTTGAAGAAATGCTTGTAAGTTGTTAGATGGTGCGATCGCCTGTTTAAAGTTCACTACAGAGAGCGATAGTTGCAAGGTTGTCAGTAATATCTAACGGAAGTCAGAAGGTTTTCTAATTATTGTTGCTCAAACTAATAAGAAGTAAATAAGTTTTTGAACGAAGAATATGGCTCCTACGGCACTAATTACGGGTGGATCTGAAGGGATTGGTAAAGCAACAGCTATTTTATTTGCCCGTAAAGGATATGAACTTATACTTGCGGCTCGTCATCGCGATCGCTTAGAAAGCGCAGCGCAAGTGGTGCAAAGCGTTGGTGGTACAGCACCACTAATAGTTACTTGCGATGTCACCGATCCATTGCAGGTAAAAACACTAGTAGACAAAGCTTTAGAGCATTATGGTTATATTGATGTGCTGGTAAATAACGCAGGCATTTATGCGTCAGCACCAGTAGAGGAGTTTTCGCTGGAAGATTGGCACAAGGTTATAGATACTAATTTATGGGGATATATCCATACAATTCATGCTTTACTACCTCACTTTCTTCAAAGAGGAAAAGGAACAATTGTGAATGTGAGTTCAATTGGTGGTAAAGTGCCTACCGCTTACCTTGTTCCTTACTGTACAAGTAAGTTTGGCGTTACAGGATTGACAGAAGCGCTTCATGCAGAATTAAAGCCGAAAGGAATTCAGGTTTGTGGTATTTACCCGAATTTAATTAAATCTAATTTTATGGAACGGGCTGTAATGAGAGGGAAAAATGAGCAAGATACTCAAAGCCGTCGCCAACAAATTGACAACATCCTGAAAAATCCCGTGGTAGAGAAACCCGAAGATGTAGCAAATGCTATTTGGGATGCAGTTAAAAATCAAAAATCCGAAGTATTTGTTGGTTCTGCCAACTTTTCACAAGCAGTGAATCGGTTATTTCCTGGTTTATTCCAGTGGGCTTCTCATCAAATCTTTAAAAATAAAGATAGCTGAAGGGCTAAGTATGCAAGATAAAGTTTTTCCTAATTTTGGAAGCTCAAGATTGACTGATACTATTTCATAAAAATCTGATACAAATACAGACTTTGTAGAGAAGCGATATATCGCGTCTGGGCAAAATTTATGTGTATCATAATTAGCGTGAAATGGAATGACTCCTTAATAAGGCTGAAGTAAACATATGTTTCCCTTCTGCCTTCTGCCGTCTACCTGATTAATTCCAGTACAAAACTTTTTCTTTAATTATTGTTTTACCATCCCTAGACACTTTTAGTGCATTCCGAGTCAGTAGGTAACGAATGTCACCATTAACAGCAATGAACTGGCTATTTTCTATTCCTATATGGAATTTATAGCTTTGCAGTGGAATGGTAATTGTGTCATTGCCTTGGCGAGTCACAGCTACGTAACTGTTGGGAAGTTCTCTACCGCAAATATACACAATAAAGTTTTTGGTCTTAGCTTCTACAAAGGTAGTATTACCATTAGGACAACCCCTAGCTAAGGGTTTTCCATCAGCATCGATCGCGCTATTAACTTTTTCTTTAAAGGTAACACTACCACCCTTACTAAGTTTTGTAATTACTAATTCATAAGGAGTAACCATGTATGTTATTTCACCCTGAATAGCAACATAAGTCTCACCGTTTTTACTACTTATAGGTACAGTAATTTTATTACTGCCATTTTTAGAGATTTTAATGTAATATCCAAGAGAATTATGCCGTTCTCCTCTACAAATATAGATGTAATCTTTAGCTGTATAAAAAGTGCGTTTAGGTATTAAATTACCAGAAGGGCAAACTTGCGTTTGAGCAGTTTTTAGTTGATAAATTTTTGAGTTTTTTAGTATATTGCCTGTTTCCTTCACTTGAGACTTTGAAAAGGGTGTCAATAACCATAAGGAAGACACGCTCACAACGATTAACTGTAAAGTTACTGCGTGAGCAACATCCAGTTGTAAAAAATTCATGTTTTTAAACTTTTAAACATTAAAATTGCCGCCACATCTAAGAAAACATGGCGTGAAAATATCAGTGTTTTAACGGATGAAAAACTGAAATTATTATCGTATTAAAAAAACCCAAAACAACTAAAATTTCTGGGAATTTATTTATTCTTTAATAAAAGTAATTGTTAAATGAAATTCTTGTTAGCCGAGATGGGGATTGAGTACTGGGAAGAGAACATGGGAACGCAAAGAGAAAATTCCCCTATCATCTGTTCCCTGTCACCTATCCCCTATCCCCTATTTACCTGACTCGCATTCTTGTCTAGTTATGTGATGACGATAGCGAAACATTGCTTCTAGTTGTACTTGTACCAACCAGCCACCTAGAAACTCAGCTGGTTGTCCGCCAGGTAAAGCAAAGGAAATTTCATCAGTTAATCTGGTTTTGCCATTTTCCGATTTAAATATATGCCGATGTAGCCAGGATTCAAATGGCCCAGATATCTGTTCATCTGTAAACAGATGATATTCTTCATATTCAGTATGACGTGCTAACCAACGCAAAGGCAATGGCCCGATCGCCAGACGAAACTCAGTAATAGCATTTATGCCTAAGCCTCCCTCACGACGTACTACTTGCAACGGTTGCCAAGGAGGGGTAAGCAATTGCAACACGTCTGCTCTTTCGTGAAATTTCCAAACTGTTTCTAAGGGTGCATCAATAACTGAGGAATACTTAAAGTGCAGCATTAAGAAAAACCTCAAACTTAGCCTTCATACTCAGTATCGATTTCGATATCAAGAGTGTCTTCATCGATGCGGATATACAAAATATTGGGGCGACAGCAAACTTGGCAATCTTCTACATAAGATTGCTGCCCTCCCGCACTCAAATCTACAAAAGTTAAATTTTCTTCACCACAATAAGCACAGTAATATTCTGCTGTTGTTTGCATCTATCTGTTTTAAATTTTAGATTGTAACTGCTAATAGCTAATGCTAATTTTATTTTGACAATTTACTATCAACATTTAGCCATTATTTTTTCAGATGATTTATCGAGTTGACTTGTAGCATCAGCCAAGTGCTTTAGTAGTGTAGACTGTGGTAGAGGCCCTTGCAAATGACTCCAAGGTAAGACTTGATCGGTTGACCAGTTAGTATGAACGTAAAAATCTAAACTGGGAAGTTGTCCTTTTAGTTCTTTAAAAGCACGTTTATAGCTACCTAAAGAATCACCAAAGTTACGGGTAAGTTCTAAAAGGTGTGATAGTCGGCGATCGCCTCGTGATAACAAAGCCTGAATAATTGACCAATTGTAACTTTCGGGGCGAAAATCTATCCCTTGTGGCTTTAGTTGTTTCTGTAAAAACTGCAACCGCTTCTGGGCTTGGCGATTTACTCCCAACCACTGAAAAGGCGTATGTGACTTGGGAACAAAAGTACTGCATCCTAATGTTAACCGCAAACCAGGAGCAGCTTTTTTAATATCGCGCATCATCGCTACAGTCGCATCTAAATCCTCTGGTTCTTCGCTAGGAATTCCTACCATGCCGTAGAGTTTTAAATTAGTTAATCCTCCAGCTTTGGCATTCATGGCAGCTTGAATAATTTCATCATTGTCCAGCTTTTTATTGATAATTTGTCGTACCCTTGAAGAGCCACTTTCTACAGCAATCGTTAAGGATTTTGTATCTCGTTTCGCTAAAGTTTGCGCCAATTGTACTGTCACAGTATTAGTTCGCACCGAAGCAATACTCAGACGTATATCGTCGAACTGGGGTTGGCTGATATAGTTCAATAATTCCTCAAACTCAGGATGTTGAGTAACTGAAGCACCTAATAATCCGAGCCGATTTGTGACTGTTAAACCTTTTGTAATTGCTGGTATTAAAGAACCTTCCAAACTAGCAGTTCTAAAAGGTAAAGTGAGATAACTTGCCAGACAGAAGCGACACATTTCTGGACAACTTCTCACCACTTCTACCATATAAATATTTTCCCAAGCTGCTTTTTCAGTCACTACCGTTGAAGCTGATAAAGTGTTGCCTCGATAGGTTTGTTTTTGTACTACAGCGGGAATTTCTGGGGAAATAGGTTGAATTGATTTAATCGTACCATCTACATCGTAATACTCAACTTCATACAAACTGGGAACATAAATGCCCGGTACTTGTGCGAGTGCTTGAAGTTGAGTTTGCCTGTCAGCATTTCTAACTGCTTGATAAGCATCAATAAAATTATCTAAGAGATTTTCACCATCCCCCAGTAAAATGACATCAAAAAAATCTGCGAAGGGTTCGGGGTTGGCAGTTAAGACGGGGCCACCACCAAAAACTATGGGATGATTAGGATCGCGGAAAGCTGCCCTGATGGGAATTTCTAAAGATTCTAATAAGTTCAATATATTCACATAATCCAACTCCCAGGACATCGAAAAGCCAAGTAATTCCGGCTTTCGTGGCAGTGGTTCGTGAATATCGGTGAACAAGCGACTCACCTGCAGATCTGAACGCATAGCTAAAGTAGCCCACACCACTTGATAGCCAAGGCTTGTAATGCCCACACTATACTCGTTAGGAAAAGCAAAGATAGTGGCGATCGCGTCAGTGTTGGGAGTGGCAGGAGTGAATAAAAGGCGTTCAGCAGCAAATATAGAAGATGTCACAGATTAAAAATAGGGGCTAGGGGCTAGGGGCTAGAAAGTAATCTCGTCTCTAGTTTGTTTATCTATATTTAATTTTAAGGTATAAAATTATGAGATTAAAAACTAAAGTTATAAGATTCGCTAGTATAATTGCTAAATCCTGGCGAAAGATGCCATAGATTAACCATAAAAAAACACCACTGATAAAAGTAATCAGCATCGTGTATGAAACATCTTTTGCTGATTTAGATTGCCAGGTTTTAATCATTTGTGGTAAAAAAGCACTTGTAGTTATAGTTGCAGCAGTTAATCCTAAAATAGTGAGAAATTCCATAGAGTAGATGCCAAGCATTTAGCTAAATACATCCACTTATTATACCCATGCCAACTGTTTTGATTCTGTAATTATTGTCTCGTTTATTAACCATGCATCGAGTTCATCAATCAGTACGATCGCTTGATCAAGAATGTTTTGCTGTTCGCAAATAGATAGGATTAATTTAGTAATATTATCTTCAAGATTTTTCGGTAATTTATTGCAAAATTTTTTAGCAAACTTAATCAGTCTTTTTTCACCGGGATGAGGTAGATAATTAACAGCAAAAATGATATCAAAATAACTAGCTATTAAAGCAGAAATACGGTGATTGATGCTGATTAAATCGTTACGTTTAGTTGCTAATTCTATTTGATGTGTGTGGGCAGAAAGATTGTTGCGTAAAATTGGATAATTTTTGGCAATAATTGCTCTTCTTAACTCTTCAGGATAAGGTTGGGTAGCTCTAACACGTAACTGTCTAAACCAACCATCTTTATCATACAACGGTTGCGAATGTAAAATGTTCCACCAAAAACAAGTTGAGTAACCAACTGATGCTTCGTGTTTGACAAGTACAGCATCTATTTGTTGTTCAATCCAATTCGGTGTGCGATACATAATATCAACACTCCACCCGGAATTTTTATCTATCCATTCGTCACCGGGTTCCCAAAATTGATTGTTAATTTCAATGCGATCACTGAATTTTTTAGCTATGCTCTCACGAATATTTACCGAAATTTCTTCTTGCACGTATACATAAAAATCTAAGTCTGAGAAATCATCGGCAATAGCACTTGTTTGAGAACCTGCTAAAGCCACAGCTACAACTTGCGGTAGTTGGCTAAATTCAGCGGCGATGTTTTGAGCTAAAGAGGAAATTTTTTGAAAGTCAACAGATTTTTTAGGACTTATGTCATCATCAAACATAGACACCGAATTGCATACAGGGTTGGCAATACATCCCACCCTAGCAAATATGTACTACTGTCTGCTGTCCAAGACGCTTATAAAATCTGACACTGTCCATGATGCCGCAAAAGATGGTCACACAACACTAGCGCCATCATCGCTTCAACCATTGGAACTGCACGCGGTAGCACACAAGGATCGTGGCGTCCTTTGCCGGCTAAAACAGTCTCTTCGCCCTCATTGGTTACTGTCTTCTGCTCTTTTCTAATTGTTGCCGTAGGTTTAAATGCTACACGAATCAGGATATTTTCACCGTTGGAAATTCCGCCTTGAATACCTCCGGAACGGTTGGTACGAGTACGAATTTCACCATTTTCATCAATATAAAATTCGTCGTTATGTTCAAATCCACTCAACAGAGTTCCAGCAAAACCAGAACCGATTTCAAAACCTTTACTAGCGGGTAAAGACATTACACCTTTGGCGATATCGGCTTCCAACTTATCAAACACTGGCTCGCCCAAGCCTTTCGGTACATTTCGCGCTACGCATTCAACTACACCACCAATAGAATTCCCTTCCCGCCGGATTTGCTCGATTAATTCAATCATTTTTTCAGCGCATTCAGCATCAGGGCAGCGAACAATATTGCTTTCAACTTGTTCTAAAGTCACGCCATCAGGATCGATAACCCCTTCTAAATCTTTAATGCGCTTGACGTAACCGATAATTTCTACACCCGCAACTTGCCGGAGAATTTTTTTAGCGATCGCTCCTGCCGCTACTCTGCCTATTGTCTCCCGTGCCGACGATCTACCACCACCTTGCCAGTTACGAATGCCATACTTAGCATCATAAGTTGCATCTGCGTGGGAAGGGCGATACTTAAACGCCATCTCATCATAATCTTGGGAACGAGTATCTTTATTCTTGACTAAAATTGCGATCGGTGTCCCCAGCGTTTTCCCCTCAAACACCCCAGAGAGAATTTCGCATTTGTCTTCTTCTTTGCGAGGCGTTGTAATTTTACTTTGTCCCGGACGCCTTCTGTCGAGTTCTACTTGAATTTCCTCAGCTGAAATTTCCAGTCGGGGAGGACAACCATCAATTACAACTCCCACACCGCCGCCGTGGGATTCGCCAAAAGTGGTGACGCGAAAAAGATGCCCAAATGTGTTGCCCATGATGTTGAGGAGATATCGTCTAATATATCTTACTTGAAGTTCTGTTCTCCCTAAGTCTCCTTTTTGTTTGGGTGTAGAAGTATTAGTATCTTTTGCTTATCCTTCACTCTCTAAAAATTATTTCCCTTACACCCTCACCCCCTTAAACCCTTACACCCCTATTCAAAACTATGCCCCAAGCCAAAGTCTTTGTTACCCGCCGCCTTCCTACTGAGTTACAGCGATTACAACAAATTGCGGATGTAGAAGTTTGGACGGAACGCCAGCCGCCTCCCTACGAAGTTTTGCTGGCAAAGACAAAGGAAATAGACGGGTTATTGTGTTTGTTAACCGATCAAATTGATCGGCAACTGATAGAAGCCGCAACTTCTATTAAGGTTATCAGTCAAATGGCAGTGGGGTACGACAATATTGATATTCTATCTGCTACAGCACGGCGTATCCCAGTTGGTCACACTCCTGGTGTATTAACAGATGCAACAGCCGATTTAACTTG
Organism: Chlorogloeopsis sp. ULAP02; assembly: GCF_038404745.2. Taxonomy (NCBI): domain Bacteria; kingdom Bacillati; phylum Cyanobacteriota; class Cyanophyceae; order Nostocales; family Chlorogloeopsidaceae; genus Chlorogloeopsis; species Chlorogloeopsis sp. ULAP02. The sequence continues at coordinate 37,888 of NZ_JAYKTT020000065.1, forward strand.
GGCGTTACTAATGGCAGCCGCACGACGAGTGGTAGAGGCAGATCGGTTTACGCGTGCGGGAGAATGGCGGACATGGGAACCAGATTTGTTACTGGGGCCTAATGTCACAGGTGCTACTCTGGGGATTGTTGGTTTTGGGCGAATTGGACAGGCAGTAGCTCGTCGTGCTAAGGGTTTTGAAATGCGAATTATTTATACCAGCAAGCACAGATGTGAGCCAGAGCTAGAAGAATCTTTGGGTGTGGAATTTGCTAGTTTTGAACGTTTATTACAAGAGTCTGATTTTGTGACAATTCATACTCCTCTAACAGCAGATACACACCATCTGTTTAGTGAACCGCAATTTGCGCTGATGAAGCAATCTGCGATTCTTATCAACACAGCACGGGGAACAATTGTAGAGCCAAATGCCTTATATCAAGCTTTATCCAACGGTCAAATTGCAGGTGCCGCTATTGATGTTACAGAACCAGAACCTATTCCCACCGATAGTCCATTACTGAGTCTTGATAACTTAATTATTACTCCTCATATCGGTAGCGCCAGTCGTCAGACGCGGAAAAAAATGGCAGATATGGCGATTGAGAATTTAATTGCTGGGTTAAAGGGAGAGCGGTTGCCTTATTGTGTTAACCCGGAAGTTTACCAGTAAAATTCAACAATTTTTGTAGGGTGGGGAAATTTTCTAAGTAATGCCGTTATGCAAACTCAGATGTTACACTAGTATTACAATTTTTTCCGAGAGGCAAAAAATGAACCAACGGGACTTCTCAAGCCGGACTTGACAAACCCGGCTCATGGCATTCACGCTATTAATCTTGTCGTCTACAAAATTGCCGAGGCTCTGTACAAGTCTGAATATCCAGAACCAATAATTTGGCGTTCTTCGCCCATCACTACAGTTGCTAACAATTTCGACAAACTTTATTTCCCTTCAGACAGTTTGTCACGTTCCCCGAAATACACTCGCTACCTCAGTGACGATAGGTTACTCAGAACTCACACCACTGTAATCATGCCAGAGTTATTTCCCCACCTTAGGGGAGAACAACTTATCCTCCACCCCGGTATTTGCTATCGTCGCGATGTGGTGGATAAACGCCATGTGGGCGAACCCCACCAAATGGATGTTTGGCTGATTAATGAACATCAGCATCTAGGTAGAGAAGCTTTAATTCCATTCATCGAAACTATTATTTACGCTGTTCTGCCAGGTATATCCTACCGCCTCAACGAAACTTCGCACCCCTATACCCGCAATGGGTTAGAAATTGAAGTGTTAGTTGATGGCAAATGGATTGAAATCGGAGAATGCGGGGAAGCTCATCCTCATTTGTTGCGATCGCCTCAAAGCGGATTAGCATCTGGTTGGGGATTAGATCGTCTGGTGATGTTAGTCAAAGGCATAGATGATATTCGCTTGCTGCGAAGTAGCCATCCCCGGATTGCCGAGCAGATGAGAAACTTGCAACCTTACCGCCCAGTCTCCAATCAACCTAGCATTAGTCGAGATATGTCAATTGTGACTGAGTTAGATACGGAATTGGAAGATATCTGCGAACAAATAGTAGAGGTATTGGGTGACGATGCCGAACTTTTGGAGTCAGTAGATATACTGAGTGAAACGCACTATCAACAACTTCTACCCCAGGCTATTCAACGCTTGGGTATCCAACCGGCTCAAAAGAATCGGTTGGTGCGGATGACTCTAAGAAGCCTACATAAATCAATTTCCAACCAAAAAGCTAATTTGCTTAGAGATTTGGTTTATCAAAAGATTCATCAGGGAGTGGTTGTGAATGTTTAGAACAGCAATTTAGTAGTTACAACAAAAAAGCGATCGCTTCTCATTAAGATGGCGATCGCTTGCAATCAAAACCAGATGTTCACACCCTTACCAGTGGTGTCGTATCCAATCGTAAATTTTTACGTATTCTTCCCCTGGATTTTTCCACGAGTAGTCATATTCCATACCTTGGATAGCTAGTTTTTGAAACTCGTCCGGATAGTAGTGCCACAAGCCAATCGCTCTATCCATTGCTGATTCAATCGCAAGATAATCAGTATCGTAGAATACGTAACCATTGCGTTTTTCTTGGGGGACATTCTCGTCATAGTCGCGATCAAACACGGTATTTACCAGCCCACCCACACCCCGGACAATCGGTACAGTACCATACTTCAAACCAATCATCTGGGTTAACCCACAAGGCTCGTAGTTACTTGGAACCACAATCATATCTGCCCCTGCATAAATCAGGTGGGATAATTCTTCGTTGAAGCCCAGTTCTAAATGTACATCGGGGTTATCATTCAAAAAGCGTTTTTCATGCTGGAAGTGAGCATTGATACCAGGTTCTGTGGCAGAACCCAATAATACAAATTGCGCTCCCCGATCTAGGGCGTAATAAATTGCGTGGTGAACAAGGTGAACTCCTTTTTGATTATCTAAACGACCGATGTAAGCAACAATTGGTTTATCAACATCGCGTAACAACAGTCTTTCTCTTAAAGCTTTTTTATTTTTGGCTTTATCTTCAAAGGTTTCTTTGGTGTATTTACAAGGAATATAGCGATCAATTTCGGGATTCCAAAAATCATAATCTATACCGTTGAGAACCCCACTGAACCTATCTTGATGTAAATGTAAGGTATGACCTAAACCACAACCAACATCCGTAGAACGAGCTTCCCAAGCGTGGTTGGGTGAAACTGTGGTGATAGCGTTGGCGTAAACTATACCCCCTTTCATTAAGTTCAAAGCAAAGGGGTTGAAGTTGTCGCGCAGCTTATCATATTGGAAATAATAAGCTTCTTGGTTTAAACCTGTCGCCCGCAGAGCATCAGCACCAGCTATTCCTTGATGTTTAAAGTTGTGAATGGTATAGCAAACTCGTTGATACTCCATACCGTGATACTTATAAATTTCAAACAGCAGAGGTGGTATTAAACCAGTCTGCCAGTCATGGCAATGGATAACATCAGGGCGCTTATTACTTCTAAGCAAAAATTCTAAAGCGGCTTTACTGAAGAAGGCAAAGCGCATATTGTCATCATCACAACCGTAATAGCAACCCCGATTAAAGAAATTATCTTGAGAATGGGGTTCAATGAAGAAACAGACTCGCCCGTGTACCCAACCACAGTAAACAGAACAGTGAATAGCAGCGCCATACCAGGGTACCCACAAGTTCATGTAGGCATCATGAAGCCCCCAAATATGGTCGTAGCGCATACAATCATACTTTGGCAGAATAATCTCGACGCAATGCTCCCGTGTCTCCAACTCACGACTCAGCCCGTAAACGACATCCCCCAAACCCCCAGCTTTAATCACAGGAGCGCACTCCGAGGCAATCTGTACAATGTACATCCCTACTCCTCGCTTAACAAAACTTTATTTTTATATTCTCATTCATTATATGAAAGATGTACTCATTGACAAGCGACTGGTGGGATGATATCGGAATTATGTATAAATTAAAACGGTGCAATCCATAGAATAGAAAAAGTGTAATAAAAACTTAAAAATTACAAGTGTTTTATGTTATTGCGATCGCCTGAAGGGAAAAGTGCGATCGCAAATAATTTAATCATTGAGCAAGTAATTTTGATACTTCTGCATGCATAAAGGCAATATCAGGATCGCGTTGGATTGCTTGATAGTAACGTATTTGCATGGTAGTTCCTTCCTCTGAAGGTTGGAGCAACATTCGTGCTTCTGCCAATAGCTGGTTGGCTTGGTTGATCGTCACGGGTTCTTTGCTACTCATAACTTCATCAATTTGAACAATAAATTGAGAAATAGGATGCAACCAATCAAACCATTCATGCCCAACCACTAGTTGAAAAAATTCCCCTTTGGATTTAATGCGTCCGTAGAATTGTTCATAACCAACACGTTCAGACTCTAGCAGAGCTTTGTGAAGACTGAGTAGCGCTTGTCGTACTTGCCGTAGTTGTTGGAGTGTGGCATCTAAAGATGGATTGTGAGAAGACATCGGGCAATGATTAGGGTAGACACTTTTCCCATCTTGTCATAATAGGAGGCAGATGGCAGAAGGCACTTTAAACATCAGGCAACAACGGTAAGCGACGAATACGAATTCGGCTTGGCTCGATCGTCACAGCCGCCCCCTGCTGTAGTTCTTCCTCACATTCATCAATCACTTTCAACAGCAATTCAGTCAATGCTGGGGCGCGTAACCTTTCAATACGAATACGAATAACCGAGGGAAAAGTTGCTTCATCAAGAGCTAACAATATATGAAAGTCTGCGTCGAGTGTCACAACAACACGCCCTTCCTCTCTTGACATTTTAATAATCTCTGTATCTTCGGCTTCAGATAGCCCAATTTCACCTATATGAATTGTGTCAATTCCTAACTCACGTAGTAGTATTGCCGTAGAGCGTGGTAATCCCTGATCAAGCAACAGTTTCATAATTTGCAGGTAGTTCGACGATCCGATCGTCTAAGTAGGAGGATGCAAAAATCAGAGCTTGGCGAATGTCTTCATCTTCTATTTCTGGGAACTCTTGATGTAGTTCTTCTCGATTAGGATAAGTAGCAAGTAACTCAATTAGTCGGCGAACAGTGAGGCGAAGATTACGAATGCAGGGTTGTCCATTCATACGATTGGGATTGCTGGTGATACGATCTAATTTCATGAGAGTAACTCTATCTCCTTGCAAAAGTCATCGTTATTATATAGAAACTTTTTTCTAATATCCCCTTTGAGCAATTAGAGCGACTTTTTCCAGTTAAAACCTCTTTAGGAATAATATGTAGGAAATTGCTGCATATATTGCCATACAGTACATAAGTAGCGATCGCATAGTTAACCAGCCACTTCTGCGATAAATATCACCGAGGCGGGCTTCTGTGTCTTAGGATGAATTGGCTCGCACATCTCCATCAGCCGAAATCCACTAACAACAAAAAGCTCGATCCAATTTTCTAAAGTTCGGAAATACCAAGGAGCCGGATCGGTGAAATTAGAACTGAATCCAGCCCATGAGCCTTGCCGCCAACCCTCCTGGTACGGGGAATCGCCACACGCGACTACTGGGTGCAAAGTCTGGACAATAAATGAACCACGAGGTTTCAGTAGCGATGGTATGACTCTAAACAATCCTTCAACTGGTTCTTTACCAAACAGCGCAAAGTTAGAAACCGCGACATCAACAGAGGCTCTGAGTTTGCCCGCAGCAATTTCTTCATAAGCAGCCACAAAAAACTCACCACCGCCAGCCTCTTGCGCTTGTTCAATCAGCGCGGGAACTACATCTACTCCCATCACGTGGATTCCTCTGCCAGCAAGTTCGCGGGCAAGCCAGCCTTCACCGCAACCAATATCAAGAACAGAGTTGGGCGAACGACTCAAAATAGCATCAATTATTGCCTGGTTAGTGACTAAATTACGACTATCAATCTGTTCCTCACGTACCGCGCTTATCCACGGTAACGCGTTCTTTTGCCACGAGTCTACTATCTTTGCATCGCTGAGTGGTTCCATGCTTGTTAACTCTCTGATTGGTTAAAGGTGAAGGTTAGCAGCAGCAGATAGCATTTGTAAAACTACTGAGAAATCTCAACTATCCGTTTTATTGATTTGTTAGCCTGCTTTCAACACAATCTTGTTTATATTGATATTGCTAAGGTTTTCTCCAAACTGTAATACTTTTACGTAATGACTCTTTTCCAAATCGTCCCATCTGTTGACTACTATTGCCCTTACGTTGAGGTAAAACATATATTTTTTCTGGAACAAAACCAATAGTTTCCGCTATCTCCGTACAAATCATATCAACAGGTATAATCTCTCCACCATATCTAACATTGTCATTGACAAAGGCAACATATGCGCCTTTCTTGCAAGTCCTAAATATCTCAGCAAACAGAAAAGTTAATTCACAAAAATAGCCTTCTACCATAGACAATATGCCTTGGTTGTTAATTTCTCCGCGTTTCTGTCTGGTTGCTAAAGCATTGTTTACTTCTCGAAATGCACTATTTTCATTAAAAATCTTACAGATATTCTCAAATCTATCAACTTTATTTATATCTCTATAGATTTGTGTAAGCCTATTTAACTTTGAGCGATTTTCGACAGTACAGCATAATTGATTTTGTCGTAATGCTCGAATTTCTGACTCATCTACACCTAAATATGCAAGTTCTAAGGCATAGGTTCTTGTATAGTCATATCTATTGCAATATGGCGGTGAAGTAATTACACCAGAAAACCGATCGCTTTCGTACTTTGGTAATAGTTCTAAAACGCTACCTCTGATAACATCTTGTTGACTTTTTTTCGGTAAAATATCTTGCAAAGAGCTTATGTCAAATAACACTGTTTTAAAGGCACTTAATAATGCTTCTTTGACAGTAGGCAGGTTTCCTTTATTAAATGCTTTGATTGGATTTTTACTTTTGGAAAGCCTTGACTGGTTCCTTGTCTGAACTTTTTGAGATCTATAGTCCCATCTTAAATATTGACCATCTTTTCTGGTGTAGCTAACCTCCTCTAGGATACTAGTTATCAGTAATTGATATAAAACTTTTGCTTCTTTAGAAATTTGTTGAGTGTTAATCCAGTTTGAGAAAAACATCAAGTCATTTTCAGTCTGAGCGGGAAATGCATCTTTAGTGATAGTTATATGAGGAAATTTAAATTCCGTTCTACTGGGATTAGCTTTTATAAGTTGTTCAAAAATATTCGTCAGTTCCTCAATGTTATAATTTTCAAGTTGAGCTTTAGCTTCCCACATTAGATGACAAATGGGAAGTATTTCAAAACCCAAAGCATTAATTCCTAGAGCTTTACATACAAGTAAAGTAGTGCCAGAACCGCAAAATGGATCTAGTATTGTATCATCAGGTCGAATTCCAAATTTTTTTATTAATTGCTCGACTAGCTTAAAAGAAAATCCCTCTTTATAACGAATCCAACCATGAGCAACTTCCCCTTTATTACCTTGATAACTGACCAACTTACGATTAAATTCATCAGTTTCCTCCAAAAGTTCAGCATATTGACTCTCTAGAGAAATCCTAGCTGATTCCTCACAAACTTTTTCATGTGAAAAGTTCAGTATTGTCAAGTCTGACTTAGATTTTCTGTCAAATTCAAGTGGAAGATTCAGTTGTTTTACTTTTTTTTTTGAATTCTGAGTAGACTCATTACTCTGAATTTTCTTGTCTACATCTATGTTTATATCTATAAACCTAAGTACATCAGAGGCAAAGTGATATCTTGCTTCTTCACTGGTAACAATCTGTGTCAAGTTGTAAACATAGTTGACTATTTCATCATTCTGTAGTCGTCGATTAACCTCATCGGTTATACAGCTAGCAAGAAATATTGTAGTTACATGAGGATTAAATCTCTTGGCTTCTTCAAAGCTTTTTTTGGCGGCACCGTATCGCTCCAAAGCTCCTGCTGTATCTTTCCCACCCTTTACCTCAATAACTGCTACTATCTCACCAGAAGGATTTAATAAAGATAAGTCAGGTTCGGTAGAAAAAATAATGCTTGTTTGATTAATCAGGCGCACACCTGAAAGTAAATCTACTTTATCAACCAAGTCCTGTAAATATTCAGAATCCAACCTTGATGAACCATCTTTCAAAATTGCAGCAACAATATATTGTGCATCAAGCAGCAACCGGATAAGTATCCTTCTTGTTAGCAGTTCTGCTTCTTCTCCAATTTTGTTTAACCATGAGCCATTAATTTGTGCGCCAGCAGACGCATACATTAATGCCTGCATATCAGTCTGACTATACTCATTAGTGCTTTCAATAATCAGACTTGAGTGAGAATTATATAGTTGACAGAGAATTAATGCCCTGTCTTGTGATAATTTACCCTTACCTTCTTCTATAGAATCAATACTTGAAAAAGCCAATTTCTTAGCAGCCTTTTGTGGTAAAACTGCAACACTTCGATAGTAACCGGAAAGTTTTGGCTGTTCTAGAAGTACTCTAGGATGAGCAAATACAGCAATTTTAGGTATTTTACTTTCTTCTAAAATGTTCCAAGCAGTCTCAGAAATCCCCCAATTATGTCTACCTTCCCAATTAAAATTGTCCGATATCTCTATTAATTTTTCAATTTCAGCCAAAAAACCGTTAAAACCTAATTCGTATAATTTTCTATAGAAGAAGGTAGAGCGTAGCTGATAGTCTATTTGAAGAGCTTCTTGTAGTATTTCTCTATCCATCGCAAATATAAGCAATCCTTTAGCTAAAACAATTTTCTGAACAAGAGCAAATAAACACTAATCAGGATTAACATATTTTCCCTAGCTTTGTGACAATACTGCGTTACAACATGAAAATAATTTGAAAAGTCAGGTAACAATATTGTTCTATCAAATTATTCTTTCAAACCTAATTTCTCTCGGATCGCTTCGTCTTTATCTTTAAAGCCAACTAATACTGCCGTACCATCCTTAACAAAAAGGGGACGCTTGAGAAGCATCGCATCTTTAGCAAATGTCTCAATCCACTGTTCATCAGTCCAAGTTTTCTTCTCATCACCCAACGCACGATAAGATTGTCCGGAGGTGTTTCGCATTGACTGAGAACCCAAAGATTTTACCCAGTTTTGGATTGTCTGGCGACTGGGCGGATTTTCTTTGGTATTAATAAACTCATAATCAATACCGTTGTCTTGTAGCCACTGGAAAGCTTTTTTGCAGGTTCCGCAGTTAGGTATACCGTAAACTTGAATTGACATAGGATAGGTGATAGGAGACAGTGAACAGGGGATAGGGAACAGGGAGACAAGAAGGATTTCCTCCCACTCCCCCATTCTCCCCCTCCCCCACTCCTCTTCTGTAACCTGTAACCTATTTTCTGAAAAAATGCGCGATCCAGAAATTAAAATCGATCCGGGAACTCTTCTGTTAATTGTGTCTGTTCTACTGCTCGTGCCGCTTTTGATTGCTGGTTTTTTCTTTCAATAATCTTTGTAAGTTGCAATAGCATAATTAATAATTCTTGCGCTAGCTCTGGACGATCGCACTAATTAAGTCAAAATGAAGGCGATCGCTCACAGGGAATTCTCATGACTGCAACAGCATCATCGCCCAACTTACCTGTATTAACGGAATCAAGATCGCGATTGCCTAATATTTGTGGTTGGGAAGCAGAAATTCAGTCAGTGGTTCAACAGAATAATCCAGTATTTTTGACTACTACTAATTTACGTCTGGAAAACATCACGGCGGGATTTGCTTGCGCTCTACATATGCATCAACCCACTATTCCCGCAGGTGCAAACGGTCAACTCATCAGTAATCTCCAGTATATGTTTGAACATCCCCACGAAGGGGACAACCACAATGCTGGAACCTTTGCTTGGTGTTACAGCCGCATGGGAGAATTTATTCCCGAATTGATTTCCCAAGGTTGCAATCCTCGAATTATGCTCGATTATTCGGGCAATTTACTGTGGGGTTTACGCCAAATGGGACGAGATGATATTCTTAACAATCTCAAGCGCATCACCTGCGATTTCCAATATCAGCCTTATGTAGAATGGTTGGGAACGATGTGGAGCCATGCAGTTGTTCCTTCTACTCCCATTCCCGATCTAAAACTGCATATTCAAGCGTGGCAACATTATTTTGCAGCGATTTTTGGTTACGATGCCCTCAAGCGCGTCAAGGGCTTTTCTCCATCAGAAATGCACCTACCCAATCACCCCGATAGCTTATTTGAATATATTAAAGCTTTGAAAGAATGTGGCTATCGTTGGTTAATGGTGCAAGAACATTCTGTTGAAAGTCTCGACGGTTCTCCTTTACGCCACGAAGATAAATATCTTCCTAACCGTTTGCTTGCCCGCAATTCTCACGGCGAAACTATCAGCATCACAGCGTTAATTAAAACTCAAGGATCGGATACAAAATTAGTGGCACAGATGCAACCTTATTTTGAGGCAAAGGGTAGAGGAAAACAGCAAATTGGTAATGTGTTTGTTCCTTCGTTAGTTACCCAAATTGCCGATGGGGAAAATGGCGGCGTGATGATGAATGAATATCCCCGCGATTTATTTCGGGTGTATCACGAAATCCGCGATCGCGGTAGCAATTATGCAGGTGTAGTAGCACTGAACGGTACAGAATATTTGGAACTAATTGAAGCAGCTGGTGTTAATTCTGAAGATTATCCGACTTGTCAGGCAATTTCTCAACACAAAATTTGGCAACGAGTCGATCCGGATCATGCTACACCAGAAGCTGTAGAAAAAGCGATCGCTGATTTAAAAGCCAGCGACTATCAATTTCATATGGATGGTGCTTCTTGGACAAATCATTTAAGTTGGGTGCAAGGCTATGAAAATGTCTTAGATCCGATGAAAAAACTTAGCGTTCTGTTTCACAAAAAATACGACTCTTTGGTGCAACAAGATCCTTCAGTGACACAAAGCCCTGACTACCAAGAAGCTTTGCTATATAACTTATTGTTGCAAACTAGTTGTTTTCGCTACTGGGGACAAGGAACTTGGACTGATTATGCACGAGAATTGTATCAGCGTGGTGAAGCGGCGTTAAATCATTAGTGGTTAGTAGGGGCGGGTTTTATTGATTATTTTTCGGTTAAATCGACAATTTCTCTTTTAAACCCGCCCGTACAGTAGTTAGTGGTTAGTAGGGGCGGGTTTTGTTGATAATCTTGCCGTATCCAATTTTTAGGCGATAACGACCACAGATGGACACAGATAAACACAGATAAATTATCCGTGTGCATCTGTGTTTATCTGCGGAAAGTTTGAGCGGAGGTTTCCGGCGTTCGCGCAGCGTCCCGGAGGGAACTTCAAAGCTTTCCAAGACAGTGGTCGATTTCTAAAATATGATTTTTGCTTGTTATTTTAATTCACATCAGACGTAATTTATCTTTTAAACCCTCCTATACAGTAGTTAGTGGTTGATTATTTACTACCAGCCTCCACAGAAAATCTCTTTCTTGATACCAACTTAATTAAACGTCACCACACTGCGAATCGATTCACCCTTGTGCATTAAATCAAAAGCATCATTAATCTGCTCAATCGGCATCACATGGGTAATCATATCGTCAATGTTAATCTTGCCTTCCATGTACCAATCAACTATTTTCGGTACATCTGTTCGTCCCCTTGCACCACCAAACGCCGAACCTTTCCAAACGCGCCCAGTCACAAGCTGAAAAGGACGGGTGCTAATTTCCTCGCCTGCACCAGCAACACCAATAATCACACTCACACCCCAACCTTTATGGCAGCATTCCAAGGCTTGGCGCATAATTTTGACATTACCAATGCATTCAAAACTATAGTCAGCACCGCCTTTAGTTAAATCCACCAAATAAGCAACTAAATCACCTTCAACTTCTTTGGGGTTAACAAAGTGCGTCATGCCAAATTTTTCTGCTAAAGCGCGTTTTTTAGGATTGATATCTACCCCAACAATCATATCTGCTCCTACCATCCGCGCTCCTTGAATGACATTCAAACCGATGCCACCCAAACCGAAAACTACTACATTTGCTCCCGGTTCTACTTTTGCTGTATTTATGACTGCACCAATACCCGTTGTCACGCCGCAGCCAATGTAACAGACTTTGTCAAAAGGGGCATCTTCGCGAATTTTGGCGACGGCAATTTCCGGTAGTACGGTGTAGTTAGCAAAAGTAGAAGTTCCCATATAATGAAGAATCTTTTTGCCATCAATGGAAAAGCGACTCGTACCATCAGGCATGACACCGCGCCCTTGAGTAGCACGGATAGCTTGGCAAAGATTAGTTTTAAAGCTCAGACAATATTCACACTGACGACATTCGGGAGTATACAGGGGAATCACGCGATCGCCAGGTTTAACACTGGTGACACCTTGCCCCACCTCAACTACAACACCAGCGCCTTCGTGTCCTAAAATTGCTGGAAATAAACCTTCTGGATCTTTACCAGAAAGAGTGTAAGCGTCCGTATGGCAAACTCCACTGGCTTTAATTTCAACCATCACCTCCCCAGCTTTTGGCCCTTCTAATTGTACGCTTTCAATAATCAATGGTTTACCTGGTTCGTAGGCTACTGCTGCTTTAACTTCCACTGTCAAGTCTCCTGTTTAGCTTGCTTAGTCAGCTAATCTGAGTTTATTGCAGGCTATTGATTGTGGAATTGTTTGTAACTTTTTAGCAAACAAAGCTAAAAGCGAAGATGGGAAATAAGGCAGAGGGCAGAGAGAAGTTTGTAGACGCCTCCGGCGTCTTCCCGTAAGGGTGCGGAGGTTTCCTCCGAAAGCGTTGCTCCTGCGGAGGAGGCTCAAAGCTTCGGAGAGGCAGTAGGCAGAAGGGAATTAGAACAAGGGACAAGGGGATAGGGAGACACGGGGATTGAGCTTTTAAGAGTAACAAAAAATAAATTATCCAATTATGTAGGGGTGGCAAAAAGCGGTGTGGATATTCCTCCCGCTTTATTGCCGTTGGGTTAGACGCACGACATCTTGGAATTTATGAAAGAACTTGAATGCGTCGTAACCCACCATCGTTTTTGATGTATCACAAATTCGACATTTTTTTAATTGGAAGTCCCTTTGAAGGTGAAGTTTGAGCTTTTGAAGGTGAAGTTTGAGCTTCTGAAGGTGAAGTTTGAGCTTCTAATCTCGAAGTTCCAGTTTTTCAATCTTTCACTCTGCCCCTCTGCCTTATTCTTAAGTGAAAAGATGGAAATTCTTCTATAATTGATAGACTATTCGTATTCGATTGCTCGTATTTTGCATAGCTTATGAATCCTGCCCTGACTAAAATTGGCGCTCAAATGTCTAACTTAACGGGTGTCAGAGCGATTATGAAAGATATTATCGAAACATTGCGAGCGGGTGCAGGGCGGCAATTTATTAATTTGAGTGCTGGTAATCCGTTGATATTACCTGAAGTAGAACAGTTATGGCGAGATTGTACGGCAGAGTTACTAGCTAGCTCAGAATACGGTGAAGTCGTTTGTCGCTATGGTTCCAGTCAAGGCTATGCACCATTAATTGAAGCGATCGCCCGTGATTTTAACAAGCGCTACGGTTTAAACTTGAGCGATCGCAATATCTTAATTACCCCTGGCAGCCAAAGCCTCTATTTTTATGCCGCCAATGCTTTTGGTGGTTACACTAACAGCGATGAACTCAAACAAATTGTTTTACCTCTCAGCCCAGATTACACTGGTTACGGTGGCGTTTGTTTGTTTCCAGAAGCTTTAATTGCTTATAAACCAACTCTAGATATTGACGCGACTGCCCATAGATTCAAATATCGTCCTGACTTTAGCCAATTATCAATTACAGAAAGTACTGGTTGTGTAATTTTCTCTCGCCCCAGCAATCCTACGGGTAATGTCTTAAGCGATGAGGAAGTGAAAAAAATCGCTGCCTTAGCTGCACCTTATGATGTGCCAGTATTAGTTGACTCCGCCTACGCGCCTCCTTTCCCGGCATTAAACTTTACCGAGATGATGCCTGCGTTTGGTGACAATATTATCCACTGCATGAGTTTATCGAAGGTGGGATTGCCAGGAGAACGCGTCGGTATTGCCATTGGTGACGAAAAGCTGATTCACGTGCTGGAGTGCTTCCAAACAAATTTATGCATTCACCCATCACGCTACGGACAAGCGATCGCTGCCCGTGCCATTGATTCTGGTGCCTTGGTAGAAATTTCCGAAACCGTAATTCGTTCCTTCTACCAAAATAAATTCACAATTTTAGAAAGTACGTTAGATGCAACAATGCCCAAGGATTTACCTTGGTTTTTGCATCGCGGTGAAGGAGCCATTTTCGCTTGGTTGTGGTTGCAAGATTTACCAATGACTGACTGGGAATTTTACCAACAACTCAAGCAGGTGGGTGTGATTGTTGTACCTGGTAGCACCTTCTTCCCTGGTTTGCAGGAAGAGTGGCAGCACAAGCAGCAATGTTTGCGGATAAGCCTCACTGGTACTGACGAGGAAATCGCAACTGCAATGCAACGTTTGGCAAAGGTAGCAAAAGAAGTTTATCAGCGTGCAGCTGTAAGTGTTTAAGCTCTAGAGCAAGGCAGGAGGCACAAGGAGATGAATCAACAGAAGCAGGAGAAGCAAAAGGGCAATAAGGAAAATAAACAACTTATCTCCCCATCTCCCCATCTCCCCACCTCCCTATCTCCTAAATTAGATGATTGGTTAGAGATTGGGACTATTGTTGCAGCTCAAGGCTTGCGTGGGGAATTGCGAGTTTATCCAGACTCGGATTTTTCAGAAAGATTTGAAGTGCCAGGTAAACGTTGGTTATTGCATCCTGGGCAGACTGAACCGCAACCGATAGAATTACTTGCAGGACGTTACATCGAAGGCAAAAACTTGTACGTCATCACCTTAGCTGGTGTGGAAAATCGTAATCAAGCAGAGGAATTGCGCGGTTGTAAGTTATTAGTGCCCCAAAGCGATCGCCCCCAATTGGGAGAAGATGAATATCACATTCTCGATTTAATTGGTTTGCCAGTTTTTATGCAGGAAACTGGGGAACTGATTGGCAAGGTGATAGATGTTCTGTCTGCTGGCAATGATTTGTTAGAAGTCGAGTTACATCAGCAAAAAGAAGAGGGGGAGAAAATCAAAAAATCCAAGACAGTTTTGATTCCATTTGTGAGAGCGATCGCCCCAGTGGTAGATTTAGAAACTGGTCGCATTGAAATTACTCCACCTGATGGATTATTAGAGATTAATAATTAAGTATGTGATTTCATTAATTCATATTGAATTCTCTATCGAAAAATTCTTTGCACCATCTAATTTCTAAGGAATCAAGGCTACATTACAGCCATTTTTAGATGAATATATTCTTTTAAATTTATTTTGTTAGAGCCTCAATTTTTCTAATAAGTCGGCGATTGGTTCTTTTACTTTTATAAAAACTCTACCCAAAGATATAGTTTTGAAATTAAAAGGATTAGAAATACTTACAGATATTATAAAAATTAATATATTTTTTGACATCTAGCTAAGATTATTGTAAGTAAATATTTAGTCTACTTACTTTCCATAATGGTTATCAATACACCCCATAAATTTAAATTTCAAAAATAAATATTTAACTATTAGAACTTACGCAACATTCCTCTAAAACCCTCTTTTCTCCGTGTTTTCTGCGTTCTCTGCGGTTGATTCTTCCGTAACTCATGCGTAAGTCCTGGCTATAACAGCCACTAAAACAGCCACTAATATCAACTTCTGGGAAATAAGAGAAAAATTTTTCGTAAGTAAGATGATCTTCATACTGAAGATAAATAAACTTTCATAAAAATGATTGTTATGGAGTTTGGATATGACTTTAGCAAGCCTTCCCCAAACAAAACCGTTAACAGATGAAGAATTGCGCAAAATGAACGCCTACTGGCGTGCAGCTAACTATTTAACGGTTGGACAAATTTATCTCCTCGACAACCCCCTGCTGAAAGAGCCACTGAAAATAGAACATATCAAACCTAGACTTTTAGGGCATTGGGGGACAACTCCGGGACTCAACTTTCTCTACGTTCATCTCAACCGGATCATTAAGAAAAATGATCTGAACATGATTTATATTGCCGGGCCTGGTCATGGCGGCCCTGGTATAGTTGCCAATACATACTTGGAAGGCACGTACAGTGAGTACTATCCTAATGTCTCCCAAGACGAAGAAGGAATGAAACGGCTATTCAAACAGTTCTCTTTCCCTAGTGGTATCGGCAGCCATTGCACTCCTGAAGTTCCCGGTTCTATCCATGAAGGCGGTGAACTTGGTTATTCGTTATCCCACGCTTATGGCGCTGCCTTTGATAACCCAGACTTAATTGTTGCCTGTGTTGTTGGCGATGGGGAAGCAGAAACTGGTGCTTTAGCTACTAGCTGGCATTCCAATAAATTTCTGAATCCTGTACATGATGGTGCAGTTCTCCCCATCCTGCACTTAAACGGATATAAAATCGCCAACCCTACCGTGTTAGCACGGATGAGCCGTGAAGAATTGCAAAGTTTGTTTGTTGGTTATGGCTATAAGCCCTATTACGTCGAGGGTTCTGATCCGGAAGCCATGCATCAATTAATGGCAGCAACACTAGATACAATCATCAGAGAAATTAAAGATATTCAAGAAGAAGCTCGCAATCATGGCTTTCGCAAGCGCCCTCAATGGCCGATGATTATAATGAAAAGCCCTAAAGGCTGGACAGGGCCAGAGGAAGTAGACGGAAAAAAAACAGAAGATTTTTGGCGATCGCACCAAGTTCCCTTTGGCGAGTTAGCAAGTAAGCCAGAACACCTCAAACTGTTAGAGAACTGGATGAAAAGTTACAAGCCAGAAGAACTTTTTGATGAGCGTGGTAAACTCAAACCCGAACTGGCAGAACTGGCTCCCAAAGGGCAACGGCGCATGAGTGACAACCCCCACGCCAATGGTGGCATTCTACTGTGCGACTTAAAAATGCCCGACTTTCAAAATTACGCTGTGGATGTTCCTGAATCAGGTAGAGTTGTTGCCGAAGCTACAAAGGTAATGGCAAAATTCCTGCGAGACATACTAAAACTCAACCAAGAAAGCCATAATTTTCGGATTGTTGGCCCGGACGAAACCCAATCAAATCGATTGGACGCTGTATTTGAAATTACCAGTCGAACTTGGGTAGCCGACACCGTCCCTGAAGACGAAAACCTATCTGCCAATGGACGAGTAATGGAAATTCTCAGTGAAACTACTTGCCAGGGTTGGTTAGAAGGTTACCTGCTTACAGGCCGTCACGGCTTCTTTTCTTGCTATGAAGCATTTATCCACATCGTAGACTCAATGTTTAACCAGCACGCCAAGTGGCTGGATACTTCCCGTGACATTCCCTGGCGCAGACCAATTGCTTCCCTCAATTATCTGCTTACTTCCCACGTTTGGCGGCAAGATCACAACGGCTTCTCTCACCAAGATCCGGGTTTTATTGATATTGTTGTCAACAAAAAAGCAGGCGTGATTCGGGTGTATCTACCCCCCGATGCCAATTGCCTGTTGTCAGTAACCGACCATTGTTTGAGAAGTCGTGACTATGTGAACGTCATCATTGCCGGAAAACAACCTGCTTTACAGTACCTTGGCATGGACGCAGCAATCAAGCACTGTACCAAAGGTATTGGTATTTGGGAATGGGCAAGCAACGATCAAGGTAGCGAACCCGATGTAGTCATGGCTTGTGCTGGTGATATTCCTACTTTGGAAACCTTGGCAGCAGTAGACATTTTGCGGCAGAACTTCCCCGATTTGAAAGTGAGGGTAGTAAACGTAGTCGATCTGATGGTATTGCAACCACCGAGCGAACATCCTCACGGTTTAAGTGATAAAGACTTTGATAGTATTTTCACTACAGATAAACCAATTATCTTTGCCTTTCATGGCTATCCCTGGTTGATTCATCGTCTTACCTATCGCCGTACTAACCACAATAACTTGCACGTGCGCGGCTACAAAGAGGAAGGAACCACCACCACACCCTTTGATATGGTTGTAAGAAACGACTTAGACCGTTTTAATTTAGCAGATGACGTGATAGATAGAGTACCAAAGTTGGGTTATAAAGCAGCTTATGTAAAGCAGATGCTCCATGATAAGCTCATTGAGCACAAACACTACATCGCCAAGTACGGTGAAGATATGCCGGAAATTCGCGACTGGCAATGGCCCTATTAAATGGCAAAACTAAGTCATTAAAAATAAACCTGGCTTTTTGAAAAAGCTGGGTTTATCAAAATGAGAATCCATAGCACACTGCATTAGGCTAAATTGTATCCGGGTCGATATTTAACTCCCGCAATTTCGCTGCTAAACGTTGTGCTTTTTGTTCTGCTTGTTGTGCTGTTTCTTCAGGTGTTGCTACTAGTTGCCCATCTGGTGTAAAAAACCGCAATAATCCCTGATGAACTCCCAAATATAACCCTAGCTGATGACTCCACAAATATCCTTGTTCCGATGCTTGCAGAGGTTGATATTCTCCATCTACTAAATGAAATCCTGCAAATTCTAATGTGTATGGGTCAAACCAAAAATAATCCGGCGTGCGGAAAGTATCTTGATAAATTTCTTTTTTTAAACCTTTGTCTGTATTTGCTGTTGAATCGGAAAGAATTTCTAGAATTAGATTGGGGTATTTCCCATCTTCTTCCCAAACCACCCAACTTTTACGGGTTTTACGTTGAGTTCCCAGCACTACAAAAAAGTCTGGCCCTCGGAAATGTTCTGATTTCAGTTGGCGTGGACTATAGTAAATAGTCAAATTTCCAGCAGCATAGAAATCATTTCTGTCTCGCCACAGCCATTCTAGACACGTCAAAAGTAAAATTATTTGTCGTAGATGCAATTCGCTTTCCAAGGGAGGCTCATCACTATATAAATCACCAGGTGGAAAAATAACATCTTGGCAGATGCCTCCTTGAGAAGCTAATTCTTGAGTAATATTCATAGAATTGTTGCGGCATCAAGTAGTTATGGATTTATTTTAGCCATCGCTAGATACAATCTAAAATAAACTCATTAGCCACCTCTGGATTTTAAGTACGTTGTTGATTTCGGTATATTGTTGGTATTTTTATAAAGTTAAAATCCTAAGAATATTACAAGAATCTTAAAAGATGCCAATTAAAACCGTTTTTGTTGACTCAGGCTGTCAGGATCGGGTAAGTCAAACTTTATAGTGACTAAAGCCAAATGAATTATCCCCGCTGAATGCAGCGTGAAGGGGAGGAAAATAACTCTTGGTAGAGTTTCAGGAATAGGAGATTATATCTTGGCTAAGTTGAAAGTAGGTATTAACGGATTTGGTAGGATTGGGCGTCTGGTGTTTCGCGCTGGCATCGATAACCCTAACATCGAATTTGTGGGTATTAATGACTTGGTGCCGCCAGACAATCTCGCTTACTTATTAAAATATGACTCCACCCACGGTATGTATAAGGGCCAGGTGGAAGCAAAAGATGACGGTATCGTTGTGAATGGGCAATTTATCCCTTGCGTATCAATTCGGAATCCGGCTGATTTGCCCTGGGGTAAATTAGGTGCAGATTATGTTGTCGAATCTACGGGACTCTTCACAGACTACGATGGAGCGGCAAATCATTTGAAGGCAGGAGCAAAGCGAGTGATAATTTCTGCTCCTACCAAAGATCCAGAAAAAGTTAAGACTTTGTTGGTAGGTGTAAATCATAACTTGTTCGACCCAGCCAAAGATACAGTTGTTTCTAATGCCAGCTGTACTACTAACTGTCTTGCCCCCATTGCCAAGGTGATCAATGATAACTTTGGTTTGACTGAAGGCTTGATGACGACAGTCCACGCGATGACTGCCACCCAACCCACCGTAGATGGCCCTTCTAAGAAGGACTGGCGCGGCGGACGCGGTGCTGCACAGAATATAATTCCCTCATCTACTGGGGCAGCCAAAGCAGTAGCACTAGTATTACCAGAGTTGAAAGGCAAGTTGACAGGTATGGCCTTCCGGGTTCCTACACCCGATGTCTCTGTGGTTGATTTAACCTTTAAGACAGCTAAGGCTACTAGTTATAAAGAAATCTGTGCTGCCATGAAGGAAGCTACTGAGGGAGAATTGAAAGGTGTACTAGGATACACAGATGAGGAAGTAGTTTCTACAGATTTCCAAAGTGATTCTCGCTC
Source organism: Chlorogloeopsis sp. ULAP02 (assembly GCF_038404745.2). Classification (NCBI taxonomy): domain Bacteria; kingdom Bacillati; phylum Cyanobacteriota; class Cyanophyceae; order Nostocales; family Chlorogloeopsidaceae; genus Chlorogloeopsis; species Chlorogloeopsis sp. ULAP02. The sequence continues at coordinate 57,587 of NZ_JAYKTT020000065.1, forward strand.
TAGCATCTTCGACGCTGGTGCTGGTATTGAGCTTAATTCCAACTTTTTCAAGGTTGTGGCATGGTACGACAATGAGTGGGGCTATTCCAATCGGGTAGTTGACCTCATGTTGTCAATGGCACAGAAAGAAGGACTATTGGAGCGCACACCAGTAGCAGTCTGATTAAGAGGATAAGATTCTGATCCCCGACTTTTTGAAAAAATCGGGGATCTTTTTGCTCAAAATTGCAAAATGATTTAACGAAATTGCATACGATCGCACAACCAATCTGCAAAGAACCTGCCTAGAATAGGCCAGGAGGGGAGTACTCAGGACTTTTTCCAAAATTCTTAATGTGTAATTGGTAATCAGTAATCAAGAATATTAATTAATCTCTAAATAACCAATTACTCATTACCACTAAATTTAAGCATCAATAGCATTACAGCTAAATGGTATCTGTCCTGAACCAACTACATTCAAGAGGTTAAAAATGTCGAAGAATTTACTTGAACAATTGCGAGAAATGACCGTAGTAGTCGCAGATACGGGAGATATTAAAGCAATTGAAAAGTTCAAGCCACAAGATGCGACTACCAATCCCTCCTTGATTACCGCTGCGGCACAGATGCCGGAATATCAAGAAATCGTCGATCAGACTTTACTCCAAGCAAAGAAAGATGCTGGTTCGGGAGCAAGTCAAGCGCAGATAGTTTCTGTTGCGTTTGATCGTTTGGCAGTGTCCTTTGGATTAAAGATTTTGCAGATTATCCCTGGTAGGGTGTCTACAGAGGTAGATGCACGCTTATCCTACGATGTCGAAGGGACAGTAGCTAAAGCACGGGAATTAATTGCCCAGTACAAAGCTGCTGGAGTCTCCCGCGATCGCATTCTGATTAAAATTGCTTCGACTTGGGAAGGTATTCGCGCTGCTGAAATACTGGAAAAAGAAGGAATTCACTGCAACCTTACCTTACTGTTTGGTTTGCATCAAGCGATCGCCTGCGCTGAAGCTAAAGTTACTCTAATTTCTCCTTTCGTCGGACGCATTCTCGATTGGTACAAAAAAGAAACCGGAAGAGATTACGCTCCAGCAGAAGATCCGGGAGTTGTTTCTGTCACAACTATCTACAACTACTACAAGAAATTCGGCTATCAAACCGAAGTGATGGGAGCTAGCTTCCGCAATATCGGCGAAATCACCGAACTCGCAGGCTGCGACTTGTTGACTATTTCTCCAGCACTTTTGGGTGAGTTGCAGGCAACTGTTGGTGAACTACCTCGCAAACTCGATCCCCAGAAAGCAGCAGGTATGGACATTGAAAAAATTTCGATGGACAAAGCTACCTTTGACAAGATGCACGCGAGCGATCGCATGGCATCAGAAAAACTAGACGAAGGTATCAAAGGTTTTACCAAGGCACTGGAAACTTTAGAACAACTATTAGCAGAAAGACTGACTAAATTAGAGGCTAAAGTCACTGTTTAATCGTAATTGCTGTATATCTCTACAATGAATGAGATTCCCCCTAGTCCTCTCCAAGAGGTTAGGGGATTTTTTAACGAAACATACTGGCACTTATTTGCATAGCTCTGTTAATAGCTTCTGCATTAGATTTGCTGGCTTGAGTAAGTGCTTGCAGGTGTGCTTGTACCAAATTAACGTTTATTGGAGATTGGGCTAATTGAGTGTACACCCCAAGTAGCAAATCAGGATCAATTATTGGCAACCCATTAGTTTGTGCATAAGGGTTTCGTGTAACTATGATTACTGGATTATTCCCATAGATAATAATAGGAGGATAAGTGCAGTAGGGATTGTAAGGGCTGTATACACCCCATTGACCACCGTATAAACCGTAAGGATTACTTATGCTGAAAACACCATACTGACCGCCATAAAATCCATACTGATTAAGAATTGAATTTGCGTTGTATGTGTTGCTTGATAAAACTCCTAAAAATTGCCCATCACCACCGAATAATTGAGCAATGCCATTGACATTAACTAAAAAATCTATAAGTTGCATTATTTTTGCAGTATATTATTTCATTTTTCATTTTCTAAAGAAAATATATGAGCAACATCAGTAGCAGTATTGAAAGTTTTATGAAGATAATTTTAAATAGTTTTTTTACTTTTTTCTCTTTGCCAAGCTCAAGGCTGGAAAAGTATTGATTGAGGAAGGCTCTGTCTCTTCTTCATAAGGCTCGGAAGCTGAACTGCTGTGGTAATAATCGATGATTTACAAGCGAATCAAACGTCTTAGAGGATTGTGAAGATGAGCATTACTCTCGAACTTTCTCCGGACATCGAAGCTCGCTTAATTGCCCAAGCCTCTGCCCGTGGTATATCAGTAGAAGAGCTATTGAAAGTGACTATTGATACTTTGCTTACCGCTTCAGAGCAATCATCCTCAGCCGTTCTCTCTCCTCAAGAGCGGGCAGAAAATTTGTCAACTGGGCTAGAAGCCACTCTATTAAAACACTGCCACTTTCTGATGAAGCGATAAGCCGCGAAAGCATTTACCGCGAACGGGAAGATAGCCAGCGATGAGGTACTTGGTTGACACTAACGTGCTGCTGCGAAGCATCGAACTCAGTCATCCCATGAATAGTGCTGCTGTAAACGCCGTTCAATTTCTCCTAGCACACGGAGTTTAGCGAGACGAAACCAGCAAAGCAGTTATCCCTCTGGCGAAAGTTGGCTACACAAACGGTAAAAGCTACAAAATAAAAGACAGAATTTTCTTCTGACTATGAAAATACTGGTACTAAATGCCGGATCGAGTAGCCAAAAAAGTTGTCTGTACGAGATAACAGGTGCAGTTCTCCCTCAAGAACCACTCCAACCTCTTTGGGAAGGGAAAGTAGATTGGACTCATCGTCAAGGCGTTGCAGAAATAGAGGTTAAAACCGCTACTGGAGAATCGTTGCAAGCAGAAATCTCAGCAGAGTCCCGTCCTCAAGTTATTGCTTATCTACTTGATACTCTATACAAAGGTTCTACCCAAGTAATTGATGAACTGTCAGAAATTAATGTAGTAGGACATCGGGTAGTACATGGTGGACAAGAATACCGTGAAAGTGTAGTAATTACTGAAGATGTAAAAGGTGCGATCGCTTGTCTTTGCAGTCTTGCACCTGCCCACAATCCCGCAAATTTACAAGGCATCGAGGCAATAGAGCAACTGTTGGGAGATGTCCCCCAGATAGCAGTTTTTGATACCGCTTTTCATAGCAGTATACCCGATGCAGCAGCAATCTATCCCGGCCCCTACGAGTGGGTAGAGCAAGGTATCCGTCGCTACGGTTTTCACGGCATTAGTCATCAGTATTGCGCTCAACGGGCGGTTCAAATTCTCGGTCGAGATTTAGCTTCTCTAAAATTAATCACTTGTCATCTCGGCAACGGTTGCTCTCTAGCAGCAATTAAAAACGGTCGCAGCATAGATACAACAATGGGCTTCACACCGCTAGATGGACTGATGATGGGCAGTCGTTCGGGTGCTGTTGATCCTGGTATTCTCATCCACTTATTGCGACAAGATGGTTATACTGTTGATAAATTAGATAATGTTTTAAATAAAAACTCCGGCTTACGTGGAATTTCGGGAGTGTCTGGTGATATGCGGCGAATTCGTGAAGCGATCGCTCAAGGTAATTCTCGCGCTCAATTAGTTTGGGATATATACGTACATCGCTTGCAGTCCTATATTGGTGCGATGATTGCGAGTTTGCGAGGACTAGATGTTTTAGTATTTACTGCTGGTGTAGGTGAAAATGCTGCTGATATTCGCGCTGGGGCTTGTGAAGCTTTTGAATTTTTGGGATTGAAACTCGATTCGCAAAAAAATATGGGCAATCCAGTAGACTCAGATATTGCTGCCCCTGACTCAACGGTGCGAGTATTAGTAATTCATACCCAAGAAGATTGGGCGATCGCAACTGAATGTTGGCAATTACTGATGTAGCTCATGTTAATGGATTTTCTCAGATATCCTGACCGAGTAAATTTGTACTCCTCTAGGGAAGTTATTTGTTTATCACATCAGCCAGAAGGAAAATGGACTGCAAAGAGTGTTGAATGCTTGCTGGAATTGGAGGAAAATAGCTTAAAAGTTTTCCTAACAAGTCCGAAGCTTCCAATTTGTCGCCTTTGTTTGCGCTGGCAGACAGAATTTCCTGAACAATCTCGCTTTCTCGGAGATAGTTGGGAACGCAGTTATGGAGAACTAGAATGGCGAGGACTTTTCCCAGAACGCGTCATGCCCTGGTATATATTGATTTATGATGGCAAATCAACGCATGGATTGGGAGTAAAAACGCGATCGCGCTCTCTTTGTTTCTGGCAGACAGATGCAGAAGGAGTGAGTTTATGGTTAGATGTGCGCTGTGGTAGTGTAGGCGTTCAACTGGGAACTCGAACTTTAGAGGCAGCAACTGTCGTATTTAGAAGAGGAGAAGAAGGTGAAACTCCTTTTCAGGCAGCGCAGGCATTTTGTCAACAGTTGTGTACATCTCCCAGGCTGCCATCTCACCCCGTATATGGAGGAAATAACTGGTATCACGCCTACGGTAAAAGTTCAGCTACTCAAATTCTCGATGAAGCCAAATTAGTTAGCGATTTATCTCCAAACACAGATAATCGCCCATACATGGTTATTGATGACGGATGGCAAATCTGTCGAGAACCAGGTAATGGCGGCCCTTGGTGTATGGGAAATGCTAAATTTCCAGATATGGCAGCCTTAGCGTCACAAATTCAGGCAGTTGGTGCTAAACCAGGGCTATGGTTTCGCCCTCTATTGACAGCAGAGTATGTGCCGCAAGAATGGAAGTTAGGAGTTCAGCGTCAAAGTCATTTGGGAATAGAATATCCCCTCGATCCTTCCCAACCAGAGATATTGGAATTAATACGCAATGATATGCAGCGTTTTCTCGACTGGGGATATCAACTTATTAAACATGATTTTACAGCTTGGGATATTTTCGGACGCTGGGGACGGCAAACTTGGGTAAAACCTTTGGGAGCAGAACTTACTGATGATGGATGGGCATTTAGCGATCGCTCTCGTACCACAGCAGAAATAATTTTAGAGCTGTACCAGGCATTACGTGAGAGCGCAAAAGACGCAATCCTCATCGGCTGCAATACAGTTAATCATCTAGGTGCGGGTTTTTTTGAACTCCAACGTATTGGAGACGATACAAGTGGTTTGGAGTGGGAACGAACTCGGCGCATGGGCATTAACACCTTAGCATTTCGCATTCCTCAACATCAAGCATTTCATGCTGTAGATGCTGATTGTGTAGGGTTAACTCCCTTAGTGCCGTGGGAAAAAAATCAAGAGTGGTTGACACTTGTTGCTCAAAGTGGAACTCCCCTCTTTGTCTCCGCAAATCCCGCTTCTATTAAAGTTGAACAACGTCAAGCCTTAGAGAGAGCTTTTACATTTGCTGCTAAGGAATTACCCCCAGCAGAACCCCTTGATTGGTTGTACAACACCTGTCCCCGACGCTGGAAACTCAATGGAGAAGAAGTGACATTTAATTGGTTTGATACAACAGGAGCCTGGGTTTTTACAGATTTGTGAAGTTTTAAGAAACAAGGCAGAGGGCAGAGAGCAGCGCCGTGCGGAGGTTCCCTCCGTTAGCAGTAGCTCCACTCTGCGAGAAGCCCTTCGGGTACTCTACGAGAGCCGCCTTCGGCGTCTACGCTCCGCGAGGCTCTGAACTTCAAAGAGGCAGAAGGAAAGACAACAGAAGTGTTTTTCACCGTTACTCGGTGGGTGATATCAGAGCCAGAGGCTCTATTTTTCGTTACCAGGTTCAACCTGGTAACGAGGGTAGCGGGCTTACCTGGTAGCTGTTGTGACTGTTGCAATATGCTGGTACAGTGACTCCATAAAATTGTAAGTATCATCACACGCTTGAAAAAAACCTTGGCGCAATCGCTCTAGATCGGATTCGTTATTCAATTTTCTCTCAATCGTATCAACTGCTTGATTAGCGTGTTCTTCTTCACCACTAGAGTCTAAATGGATTTCAAACCAAATTGTTTGCGCTAACTGTTCTGAGAATTTTGGTTTGCAACTTTGTTCAATCAGATCAATTTGATACGCACCTTCCACTTCTACTCCTAGTGAATATCCCAAGGCAAAAGGAATATCACTTGTAAAACCTTTTACCATTGCATCAATAAATTGTTGTGCAACAACTGGTTCTTGAATTTGAAAACCGCAAGATTCAATAAATTCTTTTAAAATTACACAATGCATCCGCGGCTGACTTTCTTCTGCAAGCATAGTTTTTATATAATTGCGCCAAGTCTTGTCTTGGTGTGCATTTAATGCTTGACGTAAAACGATCCAAAAGAAGCCATGACAGGAAGCATGATAATAATCATTAAAAAAGATTTTAAATCCTTGTGTAGATAAGTCTTGACTAAGAAGCTTTGAATACATCCAATTCGTTAATACTAGATGCTTCTGAATTGCAAAACGGTGTATTTCATCGATAATATCTGATTTAGCAACTCTCTTCTTGGCTTTAATTCTTTTATCCAAAATTTCCGCCATTTTTTTAGAGCTTGAAAAGTTGGCTTTGGCTAGGTTAGTTGCATTATTATTAAACGAAAGAGATTGCAAATCCAGATAAGTCATCGATTGCATAGAAGTCAGTTGTGTCATGCTAATTTACTTAGAAAAACACTCAAAATTTCACAGCAATACCATCAAATTAATTACAATTTGAAGACGCTGTGTTATGGTGTTTAACTTGATTTTTGTCTAGAAAAATCATCTGTTGCATTATTATTTAATTTTTTCTTCAAAATCTATCCGTAATTCCCTATATTTGTCAAAAACATGGAGTAGCAAATAAGACTATGTATATTAATGTACTTGGTATTAGTACTGAGTAATTAATTTATGTAAAGATTAGCAATGATCTAGAAATATTACAGTATGCTTTTAAAACTTAGATTTTATTGATTTAGATTTAGACTACGTTACAATTAGCAACTTATTGTGATGTTAGTAAACTAAAGTTTTAATCATTTTTTAATGTTTAAAAATTAATTTATTTTATAGATTATGTATTAAAAAAGTTGAGAGTTCAAGTATAATCACGTATTTGTTTGGATTCCCTGACTTTTTTGTAACTTAACAGTCTTGCTTGTTTACCTACTTAAGAAATATCCGTAAAACTAACTACAGCTAGGTCGTAATGTTTGGGAAACTTGGAATAGTCTTTTGGTAAAGACTTTATAATTCAAAATTGGTATGTGTTAGGAATTACACAAATTATGATTTTTATATCATTTGACTGATGATTGCTTAAACATCACCCGTAAGTAGTAAATATATTAAGCAGATAAATATACTTAGAATAAGAGATTGACAAATCGACCAAATTAATATTTTTTGGATTAGGGGCTAAAAGCTTTAGACTAAGCTGCTCCCCTAAATCAATTGCAAATAACTAAAGATTTTTCCTGCTAAAGGCTCAAAACCATCGCCGAATTCTGCTGGGTAATGTTGTACTGCCCAGAAGGCTCTGCCATTGTATTCACCAACAAAGACACTGCCAACGATATTGCGATCGCCTTGTTGCCGAAAGACTATTTTTTCTGTTGCCCAAGGATATAAATCCTCTTGAGCTTGAGAACGGTTAGTTACTTGCCATTTATTGATGGCAAATAAACCATTATTTCCCAATAATCTTTCTGTTGTCTGTTGCAAAGTTAACTTTTCACCAGGAAAGAAAAACTGTACGTACACGTTTTTATTAGGATTACTATCAGGTTGAAGCCAGTAAAACCATACTGCTGTTCCCTCCCCGGAACTAACTGTTTGATCTACAAAACGATTGGCTGGTACATAGGTTGTAAAGGGTAAACCTGCTCTTTTGTAGAGGTTGAGCGTAATTTTCTGTTTTTCTCCTTCTACATTAATGGTGTCAGTAATTGTATTTGATTTCGGTTGGGCTGTTGGTGGAGTAGGAGTGGGCGTGGGAGTGGGGTTCACTTGCACGGTACAGCCATTGCTAAAGATGAGTGCGATCGCACTCATAATAGAAAAAATCTTATTCATAATTTTGATGCTTTTTTAGCATTACTATTTCAGCAACGTCGCAAAAGTACAAGCCAAATCATAAACAGCCTCAAAGGCAAGGGAATAGTTGTAGGCAAATCTGCGATCGCTCTGCGAGTAAAAAGATGTTCAAGACTAATTGCACCGATTATTAGTTCGCGCTCTTGTAAAACAAACTCTCCAGAAAAAGGAGATTCAGCTTTTAGCTCGTATTTGGTATCAGCATAGTTAATTTCAAATATTCTTGCAAAGGGATTAGGTTTCACAGCCCAGGCAATACGTTCACCGTTTTGTTCTAGAAAAAAAATTGCACTTACTGGAGTTTCACGGTAAGCTGTACAGCAAGAATTTGAAATAAAAAATTGACCAGCCTCTCCCCAAGTTGAAAATTCAATACTTCCAATAGATAAATTATCCTCTACAACATCACAATTCCAAGTAAACCAATTTCTTGGAGTCGTCTTGAGCACTCTTGCCTCCCAAATTTTATTTATGATGGGCTTTTTTGCTGTTCATTAGTCCTCATCCTAAATAGAGATGGCAGCAATTGAACTCATGCTTTTGGATCACCAATTCAGGTGATTGTAGCGGTTTATGTAGAGTAAATCTTTTGCACTCATTCGATTTTCAAATAACTCTGAGACTTGTAGCATTCTCTATAACCGTAAGGTGGAGAGAACCTGCAGGCGGGTTTCCCACGCCCAGGGAACTTCGGAGCACTGTCTAGAATGTAAAAATAAGAGTTTGAAGAAAGTTAGGCAGTGCCCATCCTACAAGAATTGCAATCAAGCAACTGGTGCAAGATCTGAAAAATCGACCACAGATAGACACAGATGAACACGGATAATATCTGTGTCTATCTGTGTTTATCTGTGGTTGTAATAAATCTAGATCCTGATTTTTGCAAGAAGTCTTGTAATCTTCACCCCGTCCGCTAGAACAGAGTGAGGTTTTAAACTCAAGATAGGTGCAATAATGTTCACTAAAGTCTAAACTGCTAATAAAATCCTACTTTTACAGGTATTTGTTGTGAAAGCTAGATGGATTATTGTCGCAGTCTCAGCAGCGCTGTTTTTTGGCGGCAGCCTGTTTACATCTTTACGCGATCCCTGGTTTCAGAGCTTGCAACGTCCAGACTGGTTGACATTTGAGTTTATCATCCCGTTTGTCTGGTTTTTGATTTGGAGTTGTACAACAATTTCTGCAATCTTAGTATGGGATAAAAGCTCAAAAAGGTTTCGCCCTTGGTTTTTAATGGCGATGTATGCAGCGATCGCTATTTTAACTTCAGCTTATAGTCCGATTGTGGTTGAACTCCGCAGCCTTTTTGGTGGAATGATTGTTGGTGGTTTAGCAAGCATTCTTGTGTACATTCTGGCATTTCTAGTTAAACCAATTTCTAGAACCGCTTCTTGGCTATTTTTACCTTACGCTCTTTGGGGGCCATTTGGTACTTATTTGACTTGGGTGTTGATTCAACTTAATCCCGGTGTAGGCAAATAAAAAAAGGTACTGGGTATCAGGGATTGGGGATTAGGAAGAGGATTGGGTGAGGTGGGGACATGGAGAAAAAGACGTGACTCATATTCCTGCTCCTTGTCTTCCCATCCCCTTGTCCTAATTTCCTTCTGCCTCCTCCTCAATACCAATCTTGATGGCGACAAATAAGCCTTTTTCTGGCTTGATATTCCTGCACAGCACCTTCAGTAATAACTCGTTGTCCGTTTCGTCTTCGAGTGGGAAGCTGTCCTGAGTGTAAAATTTGGTGCATTTGGCTTAGATCTATACCTAAACGTCTGGCTGCTTCCAAAGTTGAAATTCCGCGATTAAGCATAGTTTGTTTCCTACTTCTAGGTTGCTAAATTTACTTTGAATACTTAGTTGAATCAGTCTTATTTGAAGTAAAGTATCAAGTTGCCTCAATTACTTGCAAAATCAAACTCATCGTCTAATGTCAGTAAATTTTGACGTTTATTCTCATTCTTAAGAACACTCACGTAATAATCGGCATAGCGAAAAGCAGATGCACGATCATAAGCAGCAATAGATATAGCTTGTAAGAATACGTTTGTGGGGATATCAAATCCAGAGAATTTTTCGTATAAAGTCAACAAATCCTCATCGGTTGGAAACAAACCAGTGTTTTCTACTGATTGCGAGTAATCAAATATATCCTCTATATCCTCAATGAATGCTTTGAACATCTAGTACCTCCCCAAAAGCATAAGATGCAAAACCTGTGATGAAATTTAGCTGCTGCTCACGAGTTTGTAAGTTGACAGGGAGTTCAGTATCAGAGCATCCTATCTGCCTCAAAATTTCCAAGCAATAAGCACTGAGCTGAGTATATGAAGCTTGCTCTAATTCTTGAGCAACCTCTTTTGCCCTTTCCAGATTGACTCGAATCACCGTCATTGCAGGGCTTGTCATAAAATGCACCCTAATTAAACTGGATAATTGCAGTTTTGATCGGGATCGCAAAAGAGTGTAACCGTGTTTTTGCGGTATTTATGAAAAGGAAAAATTAAAGTAGCAGTGTATTTACGCAAATATGTCTGGAGCGATCGCCCATAAACTGTGCTGTGAATATTCAACTTGGGAAGTTTTAACAGCAGTATTTTGTAATTTATCTTAAAACAAAGAGAACTGTTTTAGGGATGAAGTACTAAGAAGTAAGCACAAAGAATTCATCTGGATGACAAAAATAATTTCAGTGTATTAGAGTTAGCACTGCTGCCATTAAGTCTCATAATATGTAATTTAGAATACTTGTGAATAATTAATACAAAAATTACATTTATAATTTACTAATTTTCATCTAAACGCTATGGAAGTCTTCAAGAATAATTACGGTAAAACAACTCTACATCTTGTTCTATTCTTTAAGCTTAACCAAAAACAGTTTTTTAAGAAAGTTTTCATCTCCAGATTTCGATAAAGTCTGAGAAGAAAACAACATAATTAAGAGGGTTTTGAGAATAAACGTTATAAGTTTTTAACTATGCCCTATTTTGCAGGTATTTCGTCTTGCTATCGCTTAGTCATCACTGGCATGATTGCTACTTTTATCTTGAGTACTGCTGGGTTTTATACGTGGCGAAATTTATCAAACAATGACATTATTGTTATGCTAGCTAATTTTGAAGATTCGGATTCCAAACAAAAAAATTACCGTGTTACTAAAAATATTTTTGATAGTTTAGATGATGCTACTAGAGGCTTTCCCGGTGTTAAAATCCAATATTTAAATAAAACTATTACAGGACAAAGGGATGCTCGTAACGAAGGCAAAAAACATCAGGCAACTATTGTAATCTGGGGTGATTATGGAGCGACAGATGTAGCAGTACAGTTGAGCGCCCACTTTGAGGTTTTACGTTCTATAAAAGAATTACCTAAAATCAAACGATTAGAGAAAACAGCAGACGTATCCGAATTAAAAAGTTTTAAATTGCAAACTAGCGTCTCCAATGAAATGATTTATTTAAGCCTTGTTACTATAGGAATAATCCACTACAAAGCCAGCGATTTGGATAAAGCTATTGCTAGTTTCAATGAGGCACTAAAAATCAAAAAATCTGTTCTTACTTTAGATAAAAGCATAATTTATTTCTATAAAGGAAATACCTATGCTCAAAAAAAATACTACGATCATGCTATTGCTGACTATAATCAAGCCATTTATTTAGACTCTAATTTAGTTAATGCCTACTATAATCGAGGACTATCTTACTACTATAAAAAAGAGTATGACCGCGCTATTGCTGACTACAATCAAGTTATTAAAATTGACCCTAATATAGCTAAGGTTTATAAAAATAGAGGACTAGTCTATGCTGAGAAAAGAAATTATGATCACGCCATTGCTGACTACAATCAAGCCCTCAAACTTGATCCTAACTTAGCTAATGCTTACAATAATCGAGGAGTTGCTTACTACTATAAAAAAGATTATGGGCGTGCTATCGCTGACTATAATCAAGCCCTCAAACTAGATCCTCATGATCCTAAAGCATATAACAATAGAGGTAATGTTTACTACTCTAAAAAAGAATATGACCACGCTATTGCTGACTATAATCAAGCCCTTAGACTTGACCCTAATTTAGCAGAGGCTTATAAAAATCGAGGACTAGCTTATGCCGACAAAAAAGATTACGAACACGCAGTTGCTGACTATAACCAAGCTCTTAAACTTGATCCTAATTTAGCAGAGGCTGAAAAAAAACAGGATTTGTCTGATGTTAATAAAGCTGTTCCAAAAAATAATAACAAATCTTCTACTGATAACAACAAAGTTCTCAAAGTTGATTTCGATGATGCAAAAGCTTACAAAAAGCGAGGTAATACTTACTATCGCCAAAAAGACTATGAGCGCGCTATTGCTGACTATAACCAAGCCCTTAACCTTGATTCTAAGGATGCTAAAGTTTATAAAAATAGAGGAAATTCTTATTACTACAAAAAAGACTATGAGCGCGCCATTGCTGACTACAATCAAGTTTTAAGAATTAATCCCGATGATGCCGAAGCTTACAACAATCGGGGATTAGCTTATACTGATAAACAAGACTACAATCGTGCTATTGCTAACTACAATCTAGCCATTAAGCTTAATCCTAATCTAGCCGAAGCTTATAACAATAGAGGGAATGCTTACTACTACAAAAAAAACTACAATCGTGCCATTGCTAACTACAACCAAGCTCTCAGACTTAACTCTAGCTTAATCAAAGCCTATTATAATCGGGGACAAGCTTACTACCACAACAAAGACTACGATCGCGCTATTGCTGACTACAACCAAGCCATTAAACTTGATCCCGATGATGCCAAAGTTTACTACAATCGTGGGCTAGCTTACTACTACAACAAAGACTACGATCACGCTATTGCTGACTACAACCAAGCCATTAAACTTAACCCCGATGATGCTAAAGTTTTCTACAATCGAGGGCTAGCTTACTACTACAAAAAAGACTACGATCGCGCCATTGCTGACTACAACCGAGCTATTCAACTTGATCCCTATGATGCTAAAGCTTACAACAACCGAGGAAATGCTTACTATCCCAAACAAGAATACGATCGCGCTATTGCTGACTACAACCGAGCTATTCAACTTGATCCCAATCTAGTCGAAACTTACAATAACCGAGGAAATGCCTACTACCCCAAACAAGAATACGATCGCGCTATTGCTGACTACGATCAAGCCCTTAAACTCAATCCTAATCTAGCTGAGGTTTACGGCAACCGATGTCAGGTATACCTTCAAAAAGGAGAGTATGATCGCGCCATTAGTGACTGCAAACAAGCTCTCATACTTAATCCTAAGCTCTCTGATGCTTACTACAACCGAGGAATTGCTTATAAAAACAAAGGTAGTAAAGACAAGGCTATAAAAGACTTCAAAAAAGTTTTAGAATTAGACAGTGAGCAAGAGTTACATCAAAAAGCTGAAAAACAACTTCAAGAGTTAGGCACTAGATAGTAGAACTTAGAAATTATTCTCCAAGCCCTCTCAAAACTACTAACTTTGACTCTAACTTATTAATTTGCTCTGATGGGAGACGTTTGCAGACATACAAATTTCAAGCATGATATCATCAGGGAAAACTTCCTCCAAATATCGCGCTATCGCTTCCCTAACTACATCTGCTTCAGTACATCCAGAAGCTTGGGCTAAGAATTGAATCTTCTGCTGCCATTTTTCAGGAACCCTAGTTCCCACCATTGGTGAAAATACCATCAAAGCTACTCCGCTATAATTAATTATTAAGTAATTAATTATACGTATACTTTAGGAACTCAATGTTATTTTTATAGATTAACTTTAGAAAATTTGTAAACAATATAACTATCGGGACTTACGCACGAGTCTACGGAATAATAAACCGCAGAGAAGCCAGTGCGCCCTTGCGGGTTAAGAGACTTGTAGCAACTGGAGCAACGCAGGGAACACGGAGAAAAGAGGATTGGAGAGGGATGCTGTGTAAGTCCTAACTATTTACCATCTGATTCTATATTGTGTGCCGTATAAAATGTTCAGTTGGTTTATCGTACACACTATTTTCCCTGACTTTGTAGGATACAATTGTATAGCTTAATACTAAGCATCCTAGAAAAAAAATGACACTAAACCAAGTCATAAGGTTATTGGTGATTGAAAGCTCTCTCTCTAACAATCGCATCTTGGCTGCGTCAAATTCAGTTCTAGTTATCTTAGTGGTATGAAATTGTGTAGTTAGATTAGGAATGCGCGATATCGTCTCTGTTAGCTTGTTGTTTCGTTTTTCCAGGGGCATATATTAAAGCTTATTCATCAGCAACCAAGATAACATGGCTTTTGTCAAGTAGCAATTATGCTGAAAAAATTAAATAATAATGTATAAATAAAAGCTTATAGTTGTTTTTTCAGCCTATTGGTAAACTCCAACCCTTTCTTACTAAGACTTTGTGTTTTTGACTGGGTTGTCTGACAACAAGAATTTAAGGAGAATTGATGCTGTCTGCGTCAATAAATTTTGATATGACAAAATATAATTTTCACTCAACAACATCACCTCTAAGCGATCGCCAACGTAAAGTGAAACTCGCTACCCTGGTTTTTACCGCCAGAAGTCGCCCAAATCTCTCCCCCTAGCTTTTGAACAATTTGACGACAAATCGCTAAACCCAATCCAGTGCCGCCAATTGTGCGTCGTAGGAAACCTTCTTCTTGATAAAAGCGTTGAAAAATGGCTTCTAGCTGATTTGGTTCAATTCCCCGACCTGTATCTGCAATAATGATTTCTAACATCCTTTGTAACTTCGGCTTTTTTTGAGAAGAAACCGAAGTAACTGATTCTGTTTTATGATTTATGATTTGAGCACGAATCGTTACCTTGCCATCAGAATTGGTAAACTTACAAGCATTTTCTAAAAGCTTAATCAATACCTCAATCAACCCTTCGCCATCCGCTTGTACTAGGGGTAATTCTGGTGGTAGTTCCAGAACAATTTGAGGTAAAGGCTGTACTGATAAGCGTTCTTTAAGGCTACCCAAAACTAAATCTAGACTCACTTGTAAAGAAATTGGCTCTAACTGCCAGCGCATCGAACCTGCTTCTAAACGAGAGAGAGTCAGAAAATCCTGGATCAACCGCCGCATCCTTTCTAAATCGGTTAAAGCAGTTTTCAACATTGACTGCTGCATTTCTGGTGGCATATCCCCTTCACTAACTAAACTCTCCAAACAAATTTGGATAGTAGATAAAGGAGTACGCAATTCATGTCCTACGATCGCTATGAGGTTGCTTTGGGTACGTTCTAGTGCTGCTAGTTGCTGGTTAAGAGTTTCTAGATTACGGTAAGCTTGAGCTTGGATGAGGGCAACTCCTACAGAGGTAGCGATCGCTTCTACCAAAGCCTGCTCGGAATCACTCCAAACATAGGCACAGTCACCGCAGTGGTGTAATTCCAATATTCCTAACCAGGTTTCTTGATAGCGAATTGGCACTAGCAAGCACGAGCGAATCTGCCAACGCTGTAGTTGAGTACTTAACTTTGAATCTGCTCGTATACCCAAATCTTTTGTAGTGTCAGTAATGGCAAGTGAGTGATCGCCAAATAAAGCAGCTTGAAACAGTGGATGAGTTGCTAATGACCAATTTTCGCCTTTCATTGCCGGAAAATCAAAGGCTACCCATTCATACTCAATCGGCGCTGCCACATCACCCACTTGATATGGGTAAAGCAGACAACGACAAGGGCTAAATAACTGCCCCAATTCTCTAACTGCAATCTGGAAAACCTCTTCCGGTTTTAAAGAACTGCGGATAGCGGCGGTAATTAAATTAATTAACCGTTCATTGCGCTCTTTTTTTGTAATGGTGCGATAGGCTTTGAGCTGCTTGTATTGACTAGATTGCAAATAGGTTACCAGGCGATCAGTAAACAATCTGGCATCAATTTCTAGTATGGGATCGCTTGCTACTCCAGGCAAAGCTTTTGAAGATAAACCGTAGCGCTTTTGCGATCGCTTGACAGCAGCAGCCAAGTCTGGGCGATATACTAAAATCTTATCAAGTAACAGCCCAGCTGCAACTATACTAATCTGACGCTCAAAAGTCCAAATTCCTTTAAATTGCCTTGCTTGATCCAGTGCTGCTGCATCTATTGGGGAAGCAAATTCAAGGGCAACTATACAGGCAGCATACTTTTTACCAATAATAATCAGATGCCATTCCTGTGCTAAATCATCTTCTGGAGCAAGGGGAATGGTGAAATAGGGAGCTGAAACCGCTGCAAAATCAGACTCTTGTGCAGCTAAGACATAAATCTCATTTGTACGCTGGGCAATTCGCTGATAGCGACGACTCTCCTGACGATAGAAACGCTCCTGCTGAAAGTTAGCAATTACCAAAGGTTGATCTTTCCCTACCAGCACCAAGTCTTCCATTGCGTGAGAAAGCGCTGTCAAGGAAGCCTTGAAATAAATCTGAGGGCGTAGATGCGGTAGAGTTTGAAGTAAATCCTGCAATAGTGAATTGGCACTCTTCATCACTAATAAGCTTTAGAGCCGCCTTCTGTTACAAGTTTTTAAACTAATACTACGGAGCTATAAAAATGATTTGCTCTTCTAAAATCATGATTATGCGATCGCCACAATCAATGTATGAATGATATCATCAAGCAGGGTGCTATCAGCCTGCTCTGCGCAGAATTGATTCTGGCGAAAAAGTTTTACCCAAATTGGCATCACGCAGATCAACATCACCCAAATTGATGCAGCTTAAGTCTGTATTGCGTAAATCGGTTCTTGACAAAATAGCTTTTGTCAAACTGACATTGTACAAATCTGCCTTACTCAAATTTGCTCCAGTCAAATCTGCCTTTCTCAAATTTGCACCTGCTAGATTGGCACCAGTGAGATCGGCATAGCGTAAATCAGCACCTTCAAGATTTGTATTGCTCAAATCGGCATAACGCAGATCAGCTAACCGCAGATCAGCTTCAGTTAAAATCGCTCTGTGCAAATCCGCGTTGGTGAGGGTTGCTCGAATTAAACAAGCTTTGCTCAAACAAGCCCAAATTAATAAAGCTTCTGTTAAGTCAACTCTCCATAAAATTGCTTGCTCCAGAATTGCTTCACTTAAATTGGCTCGATACAAGGAAGCTCCAGATAGATTAGTTCCGCTCAAATCTGCCTGCCCCAGGTTTATCCCAGCTAAACAGATTTCACTCAAGTTTAATTGTCGCAAGCTAACCTGTAAAAAATCCTTGTTACCTGCACTATGGTGTTTGAGAATGTCATCAGTATCCATGCTCTTTACAACTGGAAATTTGTCAGTTTGTAAACTTATGTAAATAAATATAACAAAAATTAGAACATCAGCCAATTATCGCTGTGCATGGACGCAGGAACAGCACAGAGAGAGCATGTGTAATTAATTTTGTATAGGTACTACCGATTCTTAAAATTAGAGCTACACATAGTTTGTAGTAAGCACTTTTTGTGCTTACTACAAGCAGATAACCTTTGTAGCGATTTTTTGAGAAACAGAATTATCTCTGTACCATCGAAGTCAAAGACGAAACATTTTTAAGATGCCCTTGTCTCCCCTTATCCAAGTCTTTCCTTCTACCTTCTGCCTACCAACGGATACGCCGTACCTACGCTCTTGCGCGTAGCGGCTCCGCATCTACCGCGTCTACTGCTATCTACCTTCTTAAGATTGACTGTGATTTTTTTGACTAGCAACAGCCGCTCTCAAATTACCTTGATATTCTGAGAGCAACTTTAAGCCTGCCTCTTTTTCCAAACCAGTCCAATGCATTAACAGTGCTAATTTAACCCATTTACCGCTTCGTTCTAGTAAAAACCCAGATGCCTCACGACTTAAACCTGTTAAGTCTTGCAAAATTCGTAAAGCGCGATCGCGTAATTTTTGATTAGTAACTGCTACATCTACCATGCGATTGCCATAAACTTTACCCAAACGTACCATCACACCTGTAGAAAGGATATTTAAAGCCAGTTTTGTTGCCGTTCCTGCTTTAAGGCGAGTAGAACCAGCTAATATTTCTGCCCCGGTTAACAAGCGGATGTCAACATCTACTTCCATGCTTACCTGTTCGACTGGTACGCAGGTAATAAAAATAGTAGTAGCTCCCCTTTGACGAGCAGCATTAATTGCACCGTGAACAAAAGGTGTTGTACCACCAGCCGTAATGCCAACTACTACATCTAGTTGTGTCACTTGTCGTTGTTGAATCGCAGCCTCTCCATCTTGAGCGCGATCCTCTAAGTCTTCAGAACTGCGTACCAACGCGCCAGCACCACCAGCAATAATTCCTTGTACTAGTTCTGGAGGCGTACAAAAAGTAGGTGGACACTCAGCAGAATCTAGTACACCAAGTCTACCACTTGTGCCTGCACCAACATAAAACAAACGTCCTCCTTGGCGCAAACACTCAGCAGTACGTTCAATTGCCTCCGCCAAATCAACTCTAGCTGCTGCCACCGCAGCTACTGCTTTTTGATCTTCATCATTAAATAGTTCTACCAATTCTAAAGTACTGAGCTGGTCTAAATTAAGACTATTTGAATTAACCTGCTCAGTTAAAAGATGCCCGCGCTCCTGCAAATTCGTCATTTATTCTTTGTCCTTTGTCATTTGTCATTTAGCCACGGAGATGGGAAGCTCAAAGTCAACAGTCCAAAATTTACAGTCAAGGATTGTGATCATTGACTATTAAATGTTGACTAAATGACGAACTACAACAATCCCTCCAATCTGCGACGTATTCTTTCAAGTTCAGAATCAGAGAATTCTGGCTGTTGTTGTGATTCCTGTTTTTCAGGCACAGATTCCTCTTGTACATCTGGTTTCCAATCGGTTTGTTCAACATTTACTTCTGGAGGAACTATTAATGCGCTGTTTTCTGGGATAATTTCCCAATCATAGTCAGCACTTTGGCAAAATTCCTTAATTTCTTCCGCATCTATTGCCTCCACTGTCGGTGTGGGGAAATCCTGAGCTTCCAGCATCAAAGCAAAACGTAGGGCATCGTCTTCTGACTCAAACATGAGAATTTTGTTGCGATCGCTGACTCGAATTGTATGAATTCCCTCATTGTCTGTACCAGCATTAAAAATTAACACAAAAACACGCATGGGTGTAATCATCTTTCCTATCATCTGGGGCCTATTTTTTTAATATGTGATACTGTGATAGTACTAGGATTAATTTAAAATAAATTCACAACTACTTTTGAGTAATTTAACCTAGTTTTTGTAAGAATTTATCCATGTAACTACCAGGTGATTGCAAAGTTGGGGCGATGAACCCCAGCTTTTTATTTGGAGATTTTTCAAATATTAGTGGAAATTGCTTGCACAGGACAGGTAGGAATACATTGTTCGCAGACTATGCAGCGCGATCGCGTAAATGTCAATTTATAGCTTTCTGGGTTGAGGGTTAACGCTTCAGTAGGACAGACTCCTGTACATAACCCACAATGCACACACAAATTTTCGTCGATGACAATTTCACCTAATGTGTGGGAAACACTGATATTTTGCGATCGCATCCACTCAATCGCAGCATCTAGCTGATCTATATCTCCTGAAAGTTCTACAACTAGCTTGCCAATTTGGTTCGGTGCCACTTGGGCGCGGATGATATTAGCTGCAACGTTAAAATCTTTTGCCAGTCGATAAGTAACTGGCATTTGAATAGCACGTTTAGGAAAGGTGAGAGTAACTCGTTTTTTCACAATTGTTGAAATTCTTCTGCATCCACCTCATCTTTAGTTCTAGCGTACTTAGCTAACTAGGTAGAAATAATTAAACATAAAATGCTTATTCACAAAAACTTGACAGGATAAGCATTTTTCCTTACGCCATCTACATTAGGCATAACTTTTAACTTGTCGATCATGCAAACAGCGCCCGTACGTGCGATCGCTACATTTTCTTAAATCTTCTTAAACCTTTGATGTTGTTTTCTACTAAATCCTTTAAACAGGTACATACTAATTGCGCTGGCTGATTATTCAAGAATTGAGCAAGCATTAAAATATTAAATTTTATTACAATCTCTGCTAAAAGTAGATCAAGTCAAAGTCATTTCGACTACGTTATTAAAAGTAAAGTCATAACGATTATGAATAAATTTGCTGTTGTAGCAAGTGTCCGGGTGTAGATTTTCTTCCCGCTTTATTGCTGGGGGTTAAAGAAGATCTCTGAGAACTCAAGATAATTAACCGAACTGTATTGAGATATTGCAACGTTTTATTAAATTTATGGAGAAATTGCCCACTATGGCTGATCCTAAAACATTGACAACCGCTGATGGCATTCCAGTTGCAGATAATCAGAACTCGTTAACAGCAGGCGATCGTGGCCCTGTGTTAATGCAGGATTTTCATTTAATGGAGAAGTTAGCTCACTTCAACAGAGAACGAATTCCTGAGGTGTTGTGCATGCGAAAGGAGCCGCTGCATTTGGCACATTTACCGTTACTCACGACATTACTCGCTACAGTAAAGCCAAAGTTTTTTCAGAAATTGGCAAGCAAACCCCAGTTCTTCTCAGGTTCTCTACGGTAGGAGGCGAAAAAGGTTCAGCCGATGCTGAACGCGATCCCAGAGGCTTTGCAGTCAAATTCTATACAGAAGAAGGTAACTGGGATTTGACAGGTAATAATACACCAGTCTTCTTTATCCGCGATCCGCTCAAATTTCCTGATTTCATCCATACGCAAAAGCGCAATCCGCAGACGAATTGTAAAGATGCCAACGCCATGTGGGATTTTTGGTCACTTAGCCCAGAGTCTCTACATCAGGTTACAATTCTATTTTCTGATCGCGGCACTCCCAAAACCCATCGGCACATGAACGGTTATGGCAGCCATACATTTAGCCTGATTAATGCCCAAGGAGAACGAGTCTGGTGCAAATTTCATTGCAAAACCATCCAAGGCATTGAAAACTTTACAGCAGAAGAAGCAATTCGAGTTAAGGGTGAAGATCCCGATCATGCCACCCGTGATTTATTTGAAGCGATCGAGCAGGGAAACTATCCCCGTTGGCGAGTTTGCATTCAGGTAATGACACAAGAACAGGCGGCACGTTATCAAGATAATCCTTTTGACTTAACAAAAGTTTGGAAACATTCAGAATATCCCTTGATTGATGTGGGAATTCTTGAACTCAATCGCAATCCTCAAAACTACTTTGCTGAAGTTGAGCAGGCGGCGTTTTCTCCTTCTAACGTCGTTCCTGGGATCAGCTTTTCTCCCGATAAGGTATTGCAAGCTCGGATCATGTCCTATCCCGATGCTCACCGCTATCGGATTGGTGCCAACTATCAGCAATTACCTGTCAATCAGCCCAAATGTCCAGTGATGCACTACCAACGTGATGGTGCTATGGCATTGGGCAACAATGGCGGCAATACACCTAATTACGAACCTAACAGCTATGAAGACGCACCAAAGCAAAATTGTGCGTATGCAGAGCCAGCTTTAGACTTAGGCAATGTCAAAGTTGATCGCTACGATCACCGTGCCGGAAATGACGATTACACCCAAGCAGGAGATCTCTATCGGCTGATGACACCCGATCAACAAGAGCGTCTGATCCAGAACATTGTAGGCAGTTTGAGTCAAGCGCGACACGATCTGCAAATGCGTCAACTTTGCCATTTCTTCCGAGCAGATGTAAATTATGGTCGTCGTGTGGCAGAAGGATTGGGAATAGTAATCGATCCATCTATGCTTCCCAAGTCTGCCGAAGCCGTCGGAGGTAGAAGCTAGTAGGGACAAGGGGACACAGGGAAGGGGAGACACAGAGAACAATTCTACTTCATTCTCCATTCTCCCCTCTCCTCATCTGTGATCGCGCTTATGCAGTAGTCTCAGAAACAGAAGGCCATTACTCAACAAAAGTACTAGAGTTAAAGATAACAGTACTTAATAAGTTTTAATAAATCTGTTATGAGTACGGATTCACCTGTGAATTCTCCAATCAAGCCGGAATCTTCTTTTGGAGTGCGCCTGAGAAATTTCTTAATTGCAATTGTGGCGATCGCCCTCAGTGTTGCCCTTGTTTTGGGATTGAAAAGCGAAACTAGCTCTGTTTCTCTAACTAGTTTAGATGAACAATCTACACCATTAGAAGTAGCTTTAACCAATGGCAAACCATCGTTAGTGGAATTTTATGCTAACTGGTGTACTGTTTGCCAGAAAATGGCACCGGACATAGCTCAACTAGAACAGCAGTATGCAGACAAAGTTAATTTTGTCATGCTAAATGTAGATAACACCAAATGGCTGCCAGAAATGCTGAAATATCGGGTAGATGGTATTCCCCATTTTGTATTTTTGAGCCAAAAGGGAGAATCTGTTGCACAGGCGATCGGCGATCAACCCCGCACAGTTATGGCAAGTAATTTAGAAGCTTTAGTTGCCAATTCACCCTTACCTTATGCTCAAACTAGTGGGGAAGTTTCTAAAGTTTCAGGATCAGTAGCACCAGCAAGTAGCAAAGACGATCCCCGCAGTCATGGTAGTCAAGTAGCAAAATAAATTTATAGTGAGGGTACAGTGGGGGCATTGTAATGATGTGTCCCGACTAGAAAATTTAGCCAAAACACATGATAAAGCCTGTGACTTTAGTTCTCGTTACCAGGTTGAACCTGGTAACGAAGGTTTGTAGGTTGCCTCCTCTACTTGCTAGCCTGGTAAAATTGATAGCTGCACGTGAATGTATTATAGTTGACTAAAATACTGACAGTATAACGCTCATAAGAAGAGTAACTTCATCATAATTACAAAAAATCTCTTTTTTTGAGGAAGTTTACGAGAAACAGTACGTTAATTCCTTACATTTATTCGGATTTCGGCTAATTAATCTACCAATGGTAGTCTTGAAACATCGAATTTCTTCGATATAATTAGCCTTATGGATACGAAAGACACTGACATATTTAAAGTTCTTGCTAACGAAACTAGGTTACAAATCTTGCAGTGGTTGAAAGAACCTGAAGCAAACTTTCCTCCTCAAGATGTAGATCCTAGTACAGTTGGGGTTTGCGTTAGTAGTATTCAAAAGAAAACTGGCTTGGCTCAATCTACTGTGTCTCATTATTTATCTATGTTGGAGGCTACAGGGCTGATTATATCTACACGCCAAGGGCAGTGCACTTATTACCGTCGTAATGAAGAAGCTTTCTCTGAGTTTGTTACTCACGTGGCTACAGAGTTATAGTATAAATAAAAATGAATCCTCCTCTTTATCGATTCTTATTATTTAATATCGAAATTATTCGATATTTCTAATAATCAGAATACTGTTATGGTGTAGGTGCGACAGACAAGTGACGGTATAGATGAGGGAGACCAGGATGCTAGCAAGTTATTTAATTTTATTATTTATCGGCTTGGGTGCTATCTGGCTAGGACTCAAAGTACGTGAGGAAGTCTATCGCATTGCAATTGTATTCAGTGGAGTAATGCTTTTGGTAATGGGATTTGTGTTGTCTCCATCTGTGGTGCAATTTGGTGTTGTGCTAGTTTTGCTGGGGCTGCATAAACTATATATTCCGCAGCCGAAATTTTAGATGTTTGGAACTGAACTGTCAAATTTTTGAGCTTTAATGAGGATAGATTATCAGCTCGGCAGGATCGCGATCGCTCTAGTTAAAATAGCGGTTTATGCCTTACCTCTAAGCTTTGAAATGCTTGGATTCTCAGTGGATTTATTGTGGCATACAAAAAGCGATCGCGCTCCTGCTCATCAACTGTTGCGGAATTTCATTGCGCAACTATGTCCAAAGAGCGATGAAATTGAGACAAGCTAAGGAAAAGCCGATACTATAATTCACACCAAATTAGCTCCCCAACTTCTTAAAGAAGTCGGGAAACTGTGTTGGATTGCTATATATATCGCCAGGCTGATGTACGCTTTCAATAAAAGCTGAATACTGATATCGTAACTTGCAAAAAATTTTTCTGCGCGTTACATTCTCGGCCTAATTAGCCTTGAAAAATATTTACACACATTTACTAAAACAAAAGGTTTCATCTCGATGAATCGAGTAATATCTTGGATAGAAAGTATGCGGCTGTGCCAGATAATCGCTGTTTTACTAGTAACTATTGCATTTTTATTTAGTACAGCATTTGGCAATTCTTATCAGCAATCTGCCCAGGCAAAAGCGCTAACACCAGAAGCACAACAATATCATTCTGAAGGTGGCAAAGAATTTCAAAAGGCAGTAAAAGATACTCAAGAATCTGGTAAAAATATCTTAGAAAGCGCTAAAGATAATATCGTAGAAAAACTTAATCTAAATGAACCGATTCCTCCAGCGACTAAAGAGTTTTTCCAGGATGTCAAAGAAAATACCCAACAAGCAGTTAAGAATCCACAAGTAGTTATCCAAGACTCTCAAAATCAAAAATAAAAAAAGTAGCTTGTAGAAGCAAAATTTAAGTCCAAAATTCTTTGATAACCCACACCTTAGCAAGGTTGTGGGTTTTGTAAATGATTTTGTGAGTACGGGTATTTTGACATTGCCTACAGAGAAACCCCCAATAGTAGATGCGATCGCTACATTAGAGAATAGAGAAAGATAAATCAGCGATCGCATTTAATTTTAGGGTATTTCAGAATAAATCATGAGTGAAAAAGCTACTATTTTAGATAATCCCTTGCTTCAAGGCTCTGGCTTACCTGCTTTTGCAGACATTAAACCAGAACAAGTAGTGCCAGCGTTTAACCAGCTGCTAACAGAATTAGATCAAGAACTTACTAAATTAGAGTCTGACGTACAACCGACTTGGAGCGGTTTAGTAGAATCTCTAGAAAAAATTACTGAACGTCTCAGTTGGAGTTGGGGTGTAGTTAGCCATTTAATGGGGGTAAAAAATAGCCCAGAACTAAGAGAAGCTTATGAAACCGTACAACCGCAGGTGGTACAGTTTTCTAACAAGTTGAGTCAAAGTCAACCTATTTATGATGCTTTTAAAGCACTGGGCAACAGTAATAATTGGAATAACTTAGATTCTGCCCAAAAGCGGATCGTGGAAGCTGCAATTCGAGATGCAGAACTTTCTGGAGTTGGTTTGCAAGGAGAGGCAAAAGAGCGTTTCAATGCCATCCAAATGGAGTTGGCTGAACTCTCCACTAAGTTTTCTAACCACGTTCTAGATGCGACAAAAGCTTTTGGCTTGACTTTAACAACAAAAGAAGAAGTTGACGGACTGCCCCCCAGTTTACTTAGTTTAGCAGCACAAGCAGCACGAGATGGGGGAGCAGAAAACGCCACCATAGAAAATGGCCCTTGGCGCATTACTTTAGACTTCCCTAGTTATGTTCCTTTTATGCAGTACAGCACTCGCCGTGACTTGCGCCAAGTGCTTTACAAAGCTTACATGACTCGTGCTTCGTCTGGAGAGTTAGATAATAACCCAATCATTGAGCGCGTTTTGGAGTTGCGTCAAGAACTAGCAGAACTACTTGGCTATAAGACTTATGCAGAAGTTAGTTTAGCAAGTAAAATGGCTCCCAATGTGGAAGCTGTAGAAAAACTACTGGAAGAATTGCGCCAAGCCAGTTACGATGCAGCAATGCAGGAATTAGAAGATTTGAAAGCCTTTGCAGCTTCTAAGGGAGCAGCAGAAGCTAATGATTTAAAGCATTGGGATTTTAGCTTTTGGGCAGAACGCCAACGAGAAGAAAAATTTGCCTTCACTCAAGAGGAATTACGCCCTTACTTCCCTCTACCCCAAGTGCTAGATGGTTTATTTGGATTGGTAAAGCGCATATTTGGTGTGACAGTCACTCCTGCTGATGGCAAAGCACCCGTGTGGCATGAGGATGTCCGTTATTTCCAAATAGCTGATGAGGCAGGTAATCCCATTGCCTACTTTTACCTAGATCCTTACAGTCGCCCCGCCGAAAAGCGTGGCGGTGCGTGGATGGATACCTGTATTAATCGGGGTAAATTTACGGAGAATGGCTCGGTGAAGACTCGCTTACCCGTAGCGTATTTGGTATGTAATCAAACACCCCCAGTTGATGGCAAACCGAGCTTAATGACTTTTACAGAAGTAGAAACTTTATTCCATGAATTCGGCCACGGTTTGCATCATATGCTAACTAAGGTAGATTATGCCGGAGCCGCAGGTATTAATAATGTCGAATGGGATGCTGTAGAATTACCCAGTCAGTTCATGGAGAATTGGTGTTATGATCGCCCGACTTTGTTTGGCATGGCGAAACATTACGAAACTGGCGAAACTTTACCAGAACACTATTACCAAAAACTGCTAGCGGCAAAAAACTATATGAGTGGTAGTGGTATTCTCAGGCAACTCCACTTTAGCTTCCTTGATATTGAACTACACCACCGCTATCGCCCTGGTGGCAATGAAACACCCAAGGATGTGCGCGATCGCATTGCCAAGACAACAACCGTCATCCCACCCTTACCAGAAGATTCTTTCCTGTGCGCTTTTGGACATATTTTTGCAGGAGGTTACGCAGCAGGTTACTATAGTTATAAATGGGCAGAAGTCCTAAGTGCAGATGCTTTTGCAGCTTTTGAAGAGGCAGGTTTAGAAAATGAAAAAGCTGTAAAAGTTACAGGTAAACGTTATCGTGATACAGTTTTGGCTCTTGGTGGTAGCCGGCACCCAATGGAAATATTTAAGTCTTTCCGTGGGCGTGAACCAAGTACAGAACCATTACTCAGGCACAACGGTTTAGCTGCTGCTTAACGACAACATTTATCAGCATAGATGGGTAATACTTGCGCTCTACCCATCCTACAAATGATAAATACAACAAAGAAGGCGCTATGATTAGCGCCTTATTACCGTGATTAGATGAATTCACAAGGTAAGGAATAAACTTAGATACTTACCTTATTTATTCAGGGATAGTTTCTGCGTGAACAATAACATGGATAAGAATAATAAAAAAGTACATTAAATAGTCTCTTAAGGTTTGAGTGTTTCATTAAGTAAAAGGCAGAAGGAAAAAGTTTTTTCATTCTTTACTGGTGAAGCAGCGCTCTTGGGAGGGTTTCCGACGCCACATCCTACCCTACGGGAAGGGCTAGGTAGGGTAAGGTACGGCTTCAAGGTAGAGTACCCGTTCCCCCGGAGGGGGTTCTAGAAGGGTAAGGTGTACGAAGTTCGTATCGGCTGACTTCTGCTTAATTTTTAAAACTGGTATGAGCAAGTGAGCGGAAGCCGATGGTGAAGCTAGGGAACTATTTTTTCATAACTAGGTGTCTGGATTGTAAATAACACCAAGCAAAATAATATTTTTTGACGTGGATCGCCCAAATTTTCTGAAAGTGTGTCTATCTTTGCTTCTACATATATTCCCTTGGGGCTTACCCTTGGAAGCTATTGCACAGACAACTTCTCATCGCCAATTACTAAGCAAACCCAAACAAACAAATAATCGTAGCAACAAAAGTGGCAACCTCCAAGTTAAGATACCTGTTAAGAAACTACCAGCACGCCGGGAAGCTGGGAGTACACGTAGAGGTAGCTGTATTTCTGGCGATCCAGCACTTTTGGCTTTATTGTTGCCTA
Source organism: Chlorogloeopsis sp. ULAP02 (assembly GCF_038404745.2). NCBI lineage: Bacteria > Bacillati > Cyanobacteriota > Cyanophyceae > Nostocales > Chlorogloeopsidaceae > Chlorogloeopsis > Chlorogloeopsis sp. ULAP02. Next base: position 85,264 of record NZ_JAYKTT020000065.1, read on the forward strand.
CAACTAATTTGGGATTGACAAGTGCTGCTTATCCTCAGTTTTTTTGGTACTCACCTAAAAATACAGCCCAACAGACAAAGTTTTCCTTGTATAAGATAGACGAGCAAGCACGAACCCTTCTTTACAATACAACCTTCAAACCCAGCACTGAAGCAGGCGTGACTAGTTTAGCCCTACCTAATCAAGACAAGACTTCGCCTTTGGAAATTAATCAAACTTATTATTGGACTGTATCAATTATTTGCGATCTCACAGATCCTTCACCTAGCTCTGTGATTACCGTAGATGGTTGGATACAAAGAGTCGCTCTCAGTCAGAATGTAACTAATCAACTGCAGCAATTGAACTCTAAAGAGCGTATTCCTATCTATGCCGAGCAAGGTCTTTGGTTTGATACACTATCAACTGTAGCAGAACTACGCGCCTGCAACCCCTCTGACAAGAATTTATCGAACCTCTGGATCAATCTGCTACAACAAGTTGAGTTAGCAGAATTTGCCCAACAACCTTTACAGCAAGAATGTTCTCGTAGGTGAGAGGTTACTACTTAAATATGTAAACTCTTAATAGCATATTGAAAATTTGTCAATAAACAACAATAGATTTTATCTACTTTTCTGTCTTTCTTTGCAATACTTAACTTAGTTTTAATTAAAAATAGTAAACATAGATTAAAACTAATAAAATTCATCATCATTCATTAAGTTAATCGTGCAATATTAAGAGTAAGCTAAATAAGTAAAGCCTAGTTGAAAATTATTCGTCACTAGGTGCAAACAAAAATAACATTTGTCAATATTTAGCGGTGTATAGTCAAAAGCATTAAATTCGCATTCTATTGACTATTTACTGTTGAGTATCGATGATGTTATTAAGCAAGGCGGTGAAAGTTAAGCCAATTACAAGAGATTGCAAACCAAAGCTACGTGAGCAACAAGGCGTAACGATGATCAACAACATTTTGCTAGCTGTCTCTGGGCTGGGACATGCAGAAGAGATGCTGAAAACTTTAAAGGAAATACCATCAATTCAACGTGCAAAAGTCACAGTTTTGCACGTTGTTCCGCCACAAAGCACCGCCGGAGCCATGACAGCTAAGTGGGAAGAAGGTGGCAAAATTTTAGCTAATGCTATTCAAACTTTGAATTTAGATCCCAGTCAAGTCTCTTCAATATTGCGGCAAGGCGAACCCAAAGATGTAGTTTGTCAAGTAGCAGAAGAAATCGATGCAGACTTAATTATTATGGGTTCTCGCGGACTAAAACGACTGCAATCGATTTTAGCAAACTCTGTCAGTCAGTACGTTTTTCAATTATCTTCTCGCCCCATGTTGCTGGTAAAAGATGACATTTATGTCAAAAAAATAAACCGCATTATGGTAGCAATAGATAATTCTGAAGCTTCAAAACAGTGCTTGAATTTGGCATTATTTTTAATTCGAGACATTAAGGGAGGAGAATTAATTCTGTCCCATGTAATCACAGATTTAGGAGGTGAATCTGCTACATCAACTCAGATTAATCCTGAACAACATCCTGTTTTAGCAGGCGCTGTCGCAGAAGCTAAAAAACAAGGTGTACAACCTCGTTGCGTACTGAGTATGGGTAAGCCAGGTGAAAAAATTTGTCGCTTGGCAGAAGAGTTAAACGTAGATCTATTATTAATTGGCTCTCCAGATCGTCGTCCTTCAATTGCTAAGAGTTTTGTCGATCTAGATCGACTTTTAGGTTCTTCTTTGTCTGACTACGTCAGAATCAATGCTACTTGCCCAGTCTTATTAGCACGAACTACTGCCGCTTAAGATAAGATTTTGCAGTTCATCAAGTCGTAGCAGAAGTAGAGACGCGAAATTACCCTCCAGGAATGCCTGCGGTATAAGCGTCTCTACAACGTTTGTATTTGTATTAGAGTCTTAGTGAAATTGTATAAAACGCCCTATTTTCGCCCCTTTGAGATATCTGCAATCGGCGATCCCTTTCTACGTTGGTGTTGCTGAATTATGGGATGATTACGCCCAATTTTGAGTCAATTTTTCATGGTTTCAACCTCTAATTCATATCAAACCCAAGTAAGCAATTTTTGTAGAGTGGACACTGCCTATCTTTCCTCAAAACCTTATTTTTACATTGTGGATAGTGCTCACCCTACTATTAAAGCTCTTCCTTTTCATAGAAATTATAAACATACCTCAAGAGAGATGGATGTTTGTAACAAGGAAACCAGTATTAGATATAGCGTAGTTTTCCAGATATTTGATTTTACTGGAGCAAGCATTGCCTTGTTAGGTACTAATCATAAGCAAAAACAGGCAAATAACAGATTTTTCAGGATTTTGAATAGGAGATAGATGATGGTAGATGATTTTTTGCGAAAAGCGAACGACTTTATCGGCGGGTCAAAAGACGAAGAACGTAAAAGAGAATATGATACTCACAGAGGACGGCGGGTATATCCAGCTAGTGAAGATCGTTACGATGAGGAAGACGATGAGGAGTATTCTGGCAGCGATCGCCGTTCTCGTAAAGACCGCTATGATGAGGAAGATGATGATGAGGACGATGAAGACTAGTAAGCCATAGTCTTAAAAGCTTCCTCATCTCAGTTGCAGTATGCGTCTGTGCCTCCAGCAGCCCAGAGCAGCCGAGCTTTCAATACTATAGCTACGATGGGCTACGTTCCTAGCTTAAGAGCGAGCTTACTATTTCTGTGAGCCAGTCTCCATGATGACGTTACCGTGTTGGCAATGAGGCACAATGGTTGCCTCGTTTGAAAGCGATACTACCTGATTAGCTGTTTCGATTTGCTGCCCGCAAGCGATTGAACCTGATATGAGCTACGGCAAATAATGATTTTATTTACTTGCTCGATTTTCTCGAAAATACGGTAGCCCTAAAGCTGATGGAGATGTAGATTTACCAGCTAATCCCAGAAGCGCGAGTAAGGCGATCGCATAGGGTAACATCACCAAAAACTGATAAGGTATATTCGCGCCCAAGGCTTGAATCCGCAATTGTAAAGCTTCGGTGGCACCAAACAGCAAGCAAGCTAAAGCACTGCCAAGGGGATGCCACTTGCCAAAAATTAAAGCTGCTATAGCAATAAATCCTTTACCGGCACTCATGCCCTCAGCAAAATATCTGACTTGAACTAAGCTTAAATAAGCACCCCCCAAACTGGCAAGACATCCACTGATCACTACAGCTAAATAACGCACGCGCTGTACAGATACTCCCGCAGTGTCAGCAGCCTTTGGATATTCTCCTACCGCTCTTAAGGTTAAACCAAAGCTAGTTTTAAATAAAAGATAAGTAGTAAAAATAATCAAAATTAAAAGTAAATATACAAGAATATCCTGCTGGAATAATAAAGAACCAATAAGCGGAAGATTGGCAAGACTAGGAATAATGAGCGGCTCAATTCCTGGCAAACGCTGCGTACTACCACCGTGAAACACTAGCCGTGCCAAAAAAGATGTTAACCCAGCTGCTACCAAATTAATCGCCAAACCGGACACTAATTGATTAACGTATAAACTAACACATAGAAAAGCATGAATTAGTCCGACAAATCCACCAGCTATTAATGCTGCGAATACCCCAATCCAAACATTTCCAGTGGAAAAAGTTGCAACTGAACTACTAAAAGCACCAGTTAGCAACATACCTTCCAAAGCAATATTTAGCACTCCCGAACGTTCCGAGTATAGTCCACCTAACGTAGCATATGCCAAGGGTACAGCAAGGCGCAAACTGGCAACGAGGTAATCTAAGAAAAAGTCATTTGTCATTTTGTTTAAGGCGGGTTGAGCAAATAAGCGATCGCCTCCAATAGAGATATCATTGACAAAACCCATCCGTATAGTATTTGCTGGTTATCTTTTTTAAGGTAAAGATTTTTAACCAATCAAATAATATAAGCAACTTCTTTGACTGGATTGAATTTTATTGTAGATGACTATATTTATCCACAGATTAAATTCTGAGGTGACAAAATTTTTTGAAATAAATTTTTTCTTAGCTAAAGTTCAAAAAGCTTGAGAGTCAAAAGTGCAAAAATCAGTTTTCGCCAACATAAATAAAGATAAGAAGATTACAAAGCTAAATTGAAATGCCTTGTAATCTTCTGGCCCCAGAAATACTTGTCTGAATCAAATCTAAAGCTTATTAAAAAGTAAACTCTATTCTAGAGACAATACTCTTCTATCCAAAGAAATAAATCAATTTTACATAATAATGTGATAGTTAATACATTTTCTTTTGAATATAATATTGCTAATATAAATACCCATACTTCTGTTTGGATTAGAAGTTAACAGAATAATAATACTATTTAATCAATGGAATCTCTGGTGATAAAGCAATATTTAAGATAGCTTTACAGCAATCAAGGAAATATTTGTATTGACAAATACATATTTATTTAATAAAAAATAAACTTTTGATATAAAACCACTCTATTCTTTAGTTAGAAGATAGTAAAAATATTAGTAGTTAACTTAGTTATTAACTACTAATTAAAAATGGAAATTAAAAATGAATAAAAATCAGCAGCTAACACCACCGAAATTTACTATCCATCAGTTTGTGTGTTTTATTGGAGGTGTTGGCACAATTTTAGATTTTCAAGTTGATGCCAACACCTGGAAATATGCTGTTGAGATGGAAAAGGGGCCAGAACCAGTTATGGGTAGAATTGGTAGTGAAACAACAATTTTATTGCACGAAATGGATATTCACGGAGTAATTAGTTAATTAGCTAGTCTATATTTCTTAAAATTATGTATCTGTGAGCATCAAAATAAATTCTCCCTTGTTTCTTTAACTTACACAACAATCGTGTAATAGTTACTCTGGTAGTACAGCAAGCATTGGCAAAATCTTCGTGAGTTAAGCGAACTTTAAGGCGGGTTCCCTGTACTACTGTTTCCCCTATTTCCTGTTTCAAAAGTTGCAAAAAACACTCTAATCTATCATGCACTTTTCTTAATCCAGAAATTACTAAAAAAGATTCTGTTTGCTGTAATCTCTGATTGATTTTAGGTAAAAGAGCATGACTTAAACTTGGAGAAGCTATGATTTCAAATACCGAAATTGAGACTAATTCAGTATCCGAAAGTGCTATAGCTTGGTAAGTGTTTAGAGAAGTCATGTAAGAGCCAAAAACCATTCCTGGAACAGCCAATCCTACTAGCACTTCTTCATTGGTTTCACAAAGCGTAGTTAGTTTTACCAAACCTTGATGAACATACCAAATTGTCTGTGGATCTAAAGGGATAATTTCTCTTTTAGAATATTTATGTAGGGGGCGAGCGCTACTAAAGTTATAATCTTTTTTGTTTAGTGCTAATTCCCCTCGTCGAGAGTCAGTTAGATCTCGTAGTAGCCAACGTAAGTTTTGAGGTTTTCCCTGCTGGTTATAGGTAACAGCCACTGTTAATGCTGCATCAAATAACTCACCTCCACGTTGTTGCAAGCTTATAATTAACTCTTGGCTTTTGCGATGTTGGCTTAACTGGGTGAGGAAGTCACGAAAGTATTGACGCTGCTCTAAGGCAACAAAACTAATCATCAGTTTGCCAACTAGAAATCGCTTTTCAACATTCAGCAACTTAGTAGCAGTATAGTTAGCTTCCTGAATGCAGCCCTGGGCATCAGTTACTAAATAGCCGTCTGGTGCTTCCTCAAATAGCTCCTCGTAACGTTGGTACTGCTCTTCTAAAATTTCTTGTGTTTGTTCTAGTTGCTCATTTTGCTGGTATAGTTCCTCTATTGCATGATGCAGTTTTTGTGAGGCGGTACCAAGTTCGAGCAAAGCTTGGGGTACTGCATGAGCTGGCACAGGCATAGCAATAACATTTTCGTACAGTTTAGCTATACGCTGATCCATTGCTCGTGTTTTTTGAGCAAATTTGTCTATTTTTACTTTATTTACATCTTTTGTCTTATCTACATCCATTTTAGTTTTACCCATCTTAAAAATAAGGTAGAGGACAGTAGGAAATTGGGATGGCCACGGGGAAAGAGAACTAACAGACGCAGACAAGGGGTAAGAACGCGCTCCCCATCTCACTTCTCCTTGTCCTCTTCTATACACATTTCAGCAAGGGTTACTAGTTGAACAAAAAGTTAACTGCCTAATATAGTTTCTTGTAAACCGTAGCTTTTTAAAAGCAATACTTCTATAACTTGAGTGAAAAAATCTAGTATTTAACAACATCTAAAATCGATGAAAACTGACTAAAATCACCCTCTGTTGCTGCTAAATGCTAAACAATTCATCTTCAGAAAAGTTTCTTGATCGTCATAAATGCTTGCTTGTACGCGATCGCAGAATCTGAGACATAATCAAAAAAGTATCATAAACTCTTCCAGCATTTTTGCTTAATCAACGCATAAATGTTTACATTATAAATCGTATACATTTATACAATTATTTATTACTGCTTTACTAGAAGATAGCTACTGTTATCTCCTCCTAGCTTCTTCCATAGGAATAAATATATATATATCAAACGAACTGGTTTTATGTTAATTAAGTTTGTAACCAGAATCACAAAAAATCATTATATCTAATCAAGGACAAGTAGTAGCGCATCTCATCTAGATGAAGTACATTACCCCCCACTCTATCGGGTAGCGTCTGACGTGAAGGTTAGGGAGGGGTTACTCCATTAACTTGCAATCCGCTGTATTTGCAAAACGAGCAATAGTTCGAGTTTATAGGTTTATGGCGATCGCTTTCCAAGCAATTGTTAAGAAAAATTGCGTTATGCAATCTTGATGAATGCGCTCTAAATCCATGCTGACAAAAACGAAGAACAAAATTGCTCATCAGACTTTGTGAAGCGTAGTGGCAATCCTGGTTGAAGTTTATATGAATTACACTCAGCCGTTACTACAGTCATACAGCAAGGGGGAACAATAAAATCGTAAAGGAAGCACAAAACCAAAAAGGTAAAGGCAATATAGGAATGTTAACAACCAGGGAGTATCAGATACTGTACGCAGTTATGGAATTTTGTAACGAAACTGGTGATTTGCGAGCGCGATTACTCGGCTTATATGGATTTAATGTTACTCAGCAAGAACTAAATGAATTGAAGGATAAAGTGTTGCAGTTAGCAACGGGGTAGTGATACATCTACTATTGTTGACTAGCAAGCTCTACTTAATTGTTTAAGCGTTTTCAAATACTTATAAATCGGAGCGGCGGGATTTGAACCCACGACCTCCACTACCCCAAAGTGGCGCGCTACCAAGCTGCGCTACGCCCCGACAACCTTTATATACTAACACAAACTTTGAAATAAACAATAGTTAAACTAAAAAACCTTAAGCATTCCAGCGGCTTGCAGCAAACCTGGAATAGCACAAGCACTCCATTTACCTTCTACACAACGACCCGTATTCATCATCAAGCGAAGGCTATAGTTATGAGGATAACCTTCTACCTCCATCCAAAGTAAATCACTTTCGGCTTCACAGGCAATTTTTTCTTCATCCATTAATTCAGACGAAAGTTGCTGCATTGTGTCTGCTAACTGTAACAGTAATCGGCAAAAATCATCTAATTCTGCTTCTGTTAACTCAATCGCCCAATCGTCTGTACCTACTAAACCTTTAAATTCAGGTGCAGATGGACTCCAACCAATACGCCAACCAGATCCACTTTTAATTACACGTTCCATACATTGAGTTAGTAGTTAGTAGGAGTTATTTTAACCACTATCCACTAACTAATTCTGACTAAAAACATTGACTAAAGCTTGCACTAAGGCATTTCGCTGCTGACGATTGAGGCGACGAATAGCAGCGCGATCGCCTGCAAATGGGTTTTGGCGCAGTGTATCATGACCTGGATATAGTGTTTCATACATAACTTCATTTGCATCCAGGTAATCAGCCAAAGTTAATTTCCAATCGAGTCGATAGTTTGGTGGACGCCCCTTAACATAAATGTGATAGCGGATCATGCGACTAACTAAGGTGTTGTTTGTAGCAACTTTTCCTGTTTCTTGGCTAGTATAATTATTTTCCTTTGGTAAATCTGGCAACTGTTTATATACTTGTTGCCAAACTTCACTAGGATTGACTCTCTGAGCATAAGCAGGTTTGGCAAAGAACAAACTAGTGTATGTTAATTCAGTTTTACTGAAACCTAAAATTAATACACTCAAAACTAATATTATCTTTACCCCCTTTTTGAAGGGGAGTACAGAGAGTATCTGCCAAGACTCAAGCATAAGCTGCAATAAGGATAATTTTTTGCTCATTCTACTTGGCAAATAGTGCTTCTTTATACTTCACCAATAATTTCTGGTTGAGTTAGTTCGTCTGACATCTCAATAATTGCCCTCAACACTGGCTTCATCATAACATCATCGTTATTTTCAAAGTCTTCGTAACGCCGACGTTTTGCACGATTTGCCACCTGAACCGTAATGCGGTAGCGATTTGAGGCTGCACTAATCAGATCCTCAGCGCGATGCATGATTTGGGTTTGGGTAGTCTCGAACTTAGAACGCTTTAGCATATTTACTGGTTCTTGGGATCATTTTTAGTTTAGCAGGATAATTAATTGTTAGTGGATAGTGGTTAGTAGTTAATGGTTGATGGTTAGTGGATAGTGGGAAATAAATAACTACTACTATATGTACGGGCGGGTTTTAATAGCAATCTCTTAAAACAAAAAAATATTCAAAATAAGCCCACTCCTACTGTACGGGCGGGTTTTGTTAATGTTCTTTCGACTAAAACCAATGATTTATCTTCTAAACCCGCCCCTACAACCTACTATCTCTTGATAGAGGTTTTTTAGCCGTTGATAAATCTATAAAGGGGTTTGTAGCACTACTTGAAAATAAAGTTACAAATATTATGGCTGACATTGTGGAAACTGCCGTCAATGCTGGTTATTTCAAAACTCTGTTAAAAGCTGTTGACATTTCTGGGCTTACGGAAACTATCAAAAGTCCTGGCCCATATACAATATTTGCACCTACCGATGATGCTTTTGCCAATTTACCCCAGGAAACGTTAGATTCTTTGCTGCAAAACAGTGAGAAATTAAAGAGAATTGTTGCCTATCATGTTGCCTTTGGGGATGTCAGATCTGATGATTTAGCACAACTTGACGAAGCAGAGACTGTTGAGGGGTCGGTTGTAGCTATTGAGTCTAGTAACGGCAAAATTAAAGTAAATGACGCCAATGTTATCAAGACTGATATCCTAACCGATAATGGCGTCATTCATGTAATTGATGGGGTATTAATGCCTGCAATATTGGCTGGACACTAAATGTAGAATAAAAAATTACCCTACACCCAAAATGCAGCCAGTACGTGGAGGTAGATTTAAACTCAGAAGCTTATTTTCTTCCTCACCGTACCACTCTATCTCAGCAGTACCATATAGAAGCTTTTGGGGTTGGGTACGTAAACAATTTGTATCTATATTCGCTTTGACTGAAGCAGTACCAGCGTTAACAGCTACAACTATTTCCTCTGTATCTAAAGTGCGGGCAAACACGTACAATTCTCCTTGGGCATACAAAACTTGGTAATCACCCGTGCGCAAGCATGGGTAAGCATGACGGAGGGCAATTAAGTGGCGGTGGGTATTGAGAATTTCTCGATCCCAGCTGGCTTCCAAAGGAAAGCCACGACGTGAATCTGGATCGAGACGACCAGGTAAACCCACTTCATCGCCATAATAAATACTGGGCGCACCAGGGAATGTGAGTAACAATAAAGTTGCTAATTCCACACTAGGGCGATCGCCTCCAGCAATACTAAGCAATCGGGCTGTATCGTGACTGGCAAGCAAATTTAATTGGGTGAGTTGAATTTCCCAAGGGTAAAGTTGCAGTAGTTGCTTTATTTTGGCAGCATACTCGGCAGCAAACAAAGGTGGGTAGGGATGATAGGAACGTCCTTGTACTTGTTCGATGTCTACGCGATCGCCTGCGGTAAAAGCGATCGTTGGCGCGGCAAATAAGTAATTCATCACACCATCAAATTGTGTGCCATCCAACCACTGACGAGAATCGCCCCAAACCTCACCAACAATATAAGCATTAGGGTTGATCGCTTTGACGCGATCGCGAAATTCCTGCCAAAAACCAGGAGATTTAATTTCAAATGGCACATCTAAACGCCAACCATCAATGCCAAATTTAATCCAAAATTCGGCAATTTCCATGATATATTCCCGCACCTCTGGGTTGTCATGATTAAATACTGGTAGCGCTCGATTTCCATCCCAACCCACATAATTAGCAGGAAATTCCCCATTATAAGGAGCAAGAGGCCAATCTTCTATTTTGAACCAATCTACCCAAGGCGAATAAGGGCCATTTTCCAAAATATCGTGAAAGAAGAAAAAGCCACGACTAGCGTGATTAAATACTCCATCTAAAACTATTTTGATATTACGGATATGGGCTGCATCTAGCAATTCTTTAAATGCTGGATTGCCCCCTAGCATGGGATCGACTTGATAATAATCATGAGTGTGGTAGCGGTGATTACTTGCAGATTGAAAAATGGGTGTAAAGTAAATGGCATTAATTCCCAAATCCTGAATGTAATCTAACTGTTCAAGCACGCCCCACAAATCTCCTCCTTTATAACCTTGGAGTGTGGGCATAGCATCCCAATCTTCCCAACTGGCATTAGGCAACACCCGTTTGCGGGGTTGTTTGCTTTTGGCAAAGCGATCGGGGAATATTTGATAGAAAACAGCGTGTTTAACCCAGTCTGGCGTATTAATCTGCATCAATCGTTCCTGGTTCCTAATCTATCCATCGCGATCGTTGCAGATACTTGGTTATTTACGTCTCACACTTGTGGTAGAAAATTTTGTTGATAGTCATTGGTTAGTAGGGGCGGGTTTATTTAGATATTTCATTATCCTAGAGAGATTGTTGTTAAAATCCGCCCGTACAGTGGTTAGTAGTTATTCTCCCCCTTCGCTCCTCTGCTCTCCTGCTCCTGCCGTGTCCCTCACTCCCCTCTCCCCTTTTCCTCTTTTTGGCAGAACTGCTTACCTAGAAACAGTATTTTTGTCCCCAAGTTCGTTAGAATGAACTGCCATCTATAAATTCTTCTTTCGGCAAACCTTGTGCAGTAACCATATTTGACTGTATCTGGTGAATACCCCCCAGTCTCAGGCACGATGGTTATGTTACCTTGACTTCTGGTATGGCTGAGTGTTTGTTAACTCAATATAAAAACTTGAGTGATGACCTCGGTACAGCCTAATGTAGGTGTGCAATAATTTGCCGCAAGAATATACTTCATACCCTCTTTGCTCATACCGCGAGGTTGGACAAAGATTTTCGGATGATGACAGTCTAACCCTTACTGGCTGCGCCACAACCAATCGCTGACGCGATATAGTTGCAGTACCCTTGCGAGGTTTTCGATGGATTGGACTAGCTTACTCAAAGCTCAACAAGCTGATTTCCTTCTACGGGTGAAAAAACCAAAGACTTATGATGTATGTTTACTAGAAAGTCAAGTTAAAGGTTGCCACACTGAAATAATTGCTTTTTGGGGCGAAATGCTGGAAAAGTTACTGGCAGTTGCTCGCCAACAAGCAGAAATTTTGGCAAAAAATCCGCCTCCAATTCCACCTGAATATCCTGAATATCCTGAGTGGGCTATCCCCTTCCCAACATACTTTCAACAGCAAGCTGAAGATTATATTTTACGAGAGCAGATTGTCGAACAAGTCATCAATCAGCGCTTGGGTAAAACTGTCAAAAAAGTACCGCAAGATACAGTTAAAAATATGCTGTTAGATGATGAAGGCAATTTGCGTAGTGAAAGCAAATTTCCTTACGTACTTGCTGATAATCCCAAAGTCAATATTTTAGTTTGTGTCGCGGATGGAGAAAGTTTTAATGGTATTAAGAAAGATAAAATTAAATGGTCTATTACTCAAGAGGATGCTAAAGAATACCGATTATTAATTTTTCTATGTTTGTTCTATCCGTTTAGTGGCAAAAGAGGATATGAAAAACAAGCTATAGTTATCGGCTTCTTACCTACAAATCAAATTGAATTTAACGAGCCAAAAGTTTTTGTTACTCCCAGTAACTTATTGTATACAGGAGGATTAAATTGGTATTTAGAAACAGGAATTAACAAACTGGATATACCACCAGTGATTGATGAGATTGTGGTGCCAGAAAATACTCAAACTGTACCATCAGAACATCCCCTTAAAAACATTATTGGAGATTGGGAATGCTGGCAAACATTGAAAGGTCATACTAGAGGTATTAACTGCCTTGCTTTCAGCCCAGAGAGTCAAAACCACGAAAACTTACCTTTGGTGGCAAGTGGTAGTCGTGGAGAGACAAAATTATGGGATTTGGCAAGAGGAGAGTTGGTATGTACTTTATCCGAGTATCCTTGGATTTTATCGAGTTTAGTAGATGAGGTAAACGCTCTAGCTTTTAGCCCCGATGGACAAACTTTGGTAAGTGCAGGTGCAGATTCTACAATTAAAATGTGGCACGTAGGCGCCCAAGATTTAATAGATATCCTGCATAAGCACAATGGTATGGTGCGCTGCGTAGCCTTTACCCCTGATGGACGAGTATTAGCAACTGGAGGAGATGACAGAAAAATTTTATTTTGGGATTTGATCCATCGCCAGGTAATGTTTGCCCTTTCTTTGGATGATACCGCGGCTCATTCTTTGGCTTTAAGTCAAGACGGTCAAATTTTAGTAACGGGTAGTTATCGCAAAATTAAAATTTGGCAAGTCTCTCAACAAATAAGCGGCAAACCTCCTATCCCTGAACTATTGCACAGTCTTACAGGTCATATTCATATTGTTTGTTCTTTGGCAATGAGTACAGATGGCAAAATTCTTGTCAGTGGCAGTCGAGATAAAACTATTAAGATTTGGCGGTTAGATACAGGAGAATTGTTGCATACCCTAAAGGGACATAGGGATGGAGTATACGCTATTGCCCTTAGTCCGGATGGACAAACGATCGCTAGTGGCAGTGCCGACAAAACCATTAAGTTGTGGCATCTCTCAACCGGAGAACTACTAGGTACTTTTACAGGGCATACTCACACAGTTACAGCAGTGGCATTCACTGGTTCTGGGGAAATGTTGGTGAGCGGAAGTTTGGATAAGACAATTAAAATTTGGCAGCGGAGTTAAGGATGTTTAATGGGATTTGGTGATGTGTAAAGACGCGATTAATCGCGTCTTTACATTGCTGCTGCTGATCGCGGTTTTATTTGAATCTAAACGGTATGAATTTATTTATCCTTCTAAGTTTGAAGTTGCTTGAGACTTCTTCCTTTTGAGGACGACACCGATACCACCAGCAAGCAAGGTGCCAGCAATCGTAATAGGTTCAGGTACTGGTTCGCCATATTGAACAGAGATGTTGTATCTTAGCGGTTTTGTTGAGGGATCAGATGCAAAAGAAGCTACAGCAATTGTATACAAGCCAGAATTTGGCAATGTAAAAGTTGCTTCTGAGTCACCCCAAAGCCCAGCAGGTATAGCTGGTGGCAGATCGTCATCTCCAATAGCGACTAGTGGAGTGGTAGCTCCATCTGCGAATATATCAGTGTAATCAGAAGTATCTGCTTCAGTTCCAAACCATACACCAAAAGCTGGATCGAGTGCCGCTACCGCTCTTCTCACTGTTACAGTCGCAATATCACCTGCATTGCCAGAAAAACTCCAGAATTTCCACTCCGAAGGATTTCCTGTATTGTCTCCACCTGGAACTGCTCCAGTCTGGGTGCTGCCAAAAGAAAGATTTCCTTCAAATGTTACGGCAGCAGCTTGTACAGAATTAATTGCTCCTAAAGCGATCGCTGTTGTTGTTACAGCTAGTATGGAAAATTTCTTTACAATTGCAGTAGTGGTGTTTGCTAGCTTCATTAGGTAAAGTACTCCTGTTGCTGATTTTTGTAGGTAACCAAAGTCAACTGCCCAGCAATGTTATAATTAATTTTTGTAATTTATGTCAACCAATTCTCAGTATTCTTACTTAGATAAGATATGAGGATTCTCCAAGGTTATACAGCCTGTTTTACAAAAACTTGATACTAAATAATATTTTTTTTATATCTTTGGATAGATGAAAATCTGAGCTAGTAGAGAATTTGCAATTAAAAAAGCGATCGCTCTTTTACCGGGGCGATCGCTTTTTTTCAATTCAATTTTTATAGCAGGGAACAGAAGAGGATGGGGGGACAAGGAGAAGAATTTTTCCTTATTCTCCCACTACTCTCTGTATTGAAAGAGAGTATAGGGGAGCCAGTGCAAAGGTGAACCAGCACTCTTGGGAGGGTAACACGAGCGCCCGGTGGCTGGTGTCTACTGCCATCTGCCTTCTTACACCAGCAATGTTTGCATCAAAGGCTTATCTTCCGATATCTTACCTGTGCGCAACCATTCTTGAAGTTCAACAGGTGGTTTGGCTTGGTTGAGTTTTTCCCGCAGTTGTGCGCCTTCAAGAATTTCCTTTTGTAGCAATTCTTGTGCAGTTTCCTCTAACAAGTCTCGGTTTTCATGCAGAATCGTCAAGGCAATATGGTGAGCATTATCAACTATTTGCTTCACCTCACGGTCAATTTCCTCAGCCACTTTTGGACTAATTGCACGACGTGGGTTACCATAGCCTTCGAGAAATTGTTGTTGAATCTTCTCAAATGCTACTGGCCCCAGTTTCTCACTCATACCGTAAAGAGTAATATAGCGTTCTGCCAAGTCAGTGGCTTTTTGGATATCATCACTAGCACCAGTGGAAACTTTACCAAAAACAACTTCTTCTGCTGAACGTCCACCCAACAGGGTAGCAATGCGACCGCGAATTTCGTCTTCTATCATCAAGAAGCGGTCTTCTTCAGGCATCTGAATAGTGTAACCCAAAGCACCCACGCCTCTGGGAACAACAGATATTTTCTCAACTTTACCAGCACCCGGCATCAAAGCACCAATGATGGCGTGACCAACTTCATGATAGGCAACGGTCTTTTTCTCTGTTTCATTCAAGACGCGAGAGCGTTTTTCTAAACCAGCAACAACGCGCTCAATCGCTTCATTGAAATCTGCCATTGCCACTCCTTGACGATTTTGTCTCGCTGCCAGCAGTGCAGCTTCGTTAACAAGGTTAGCTAAGTCGGCTCCAGCAAAACCGGGTGTTCGGGCAGCAATAATTCCCAAATCAACATCATCAGCTAGTTTGACGTTGCGGGCATGAACTTTCAGAATAGCTTCTCGACCGATTTTATCAGGACGATCCACAACAACTTGACGGTCAAAGCGTCCAGGGCGGCGCAAAGCTGGATCAAGAATTTCTGGGCGGTTGGTAGCAGCAATGATAATTACACCAGTGTTGGCATCAAAGCCATCCATTTCGGTGAGCAGCTGGTTGAGAGTTTGTTCTCGTTCATCATTACCGCCCATCATAGGGCCTGCACCACCACGAGATTTACCCAGTGCGTCTAATTCATCAATAAAGACGATACAGGGAGCTTGTTGTTTAGCTTGCTCAAACAAGTCACGAACACGGGCTGCACCTACACCCACGAATAGTTCGATAAATTCTGAACCAGAGATGCTAAAGAAAGGAACACTGGCTTCCCCAGCAATGGCTTTTGCCATTAATGTTTTACCTGTTCCGGGAGGCCCCACTAAAAGCACGCCTTTAGGGATTTTTGCGCCCAGACGGGTGTACTTAGCAGCATTTTTGAGAAAATCAATAATTTCTTCTAACTCTGCTTTCGCTTCGTCTACACCAGCTACATCAGTAAACTTAACACCAGTGCTGCCTTCAGAGTAAATTCGAGCTTTACTTTTACCTACAGTTAACGCCGCAGGGCCACCACCACCCCGGTTGAGTAAAAATCCCCAAATGCCAAAGAAAATAAGGGGTGGTACAACCCAGCTTAAGAGAGTAGCAATCCAGCCATTTTGGCTTGGTGGTGGTGCAGCAAATTTGACGTTATGATCGCGAAGAATTTTCGGTAAATCTAGGTCAATGGCTACTGGTGTAGTCTGGAAAACTTGTTCTACTGTTTGGTCATCAGGTGTTTGAGTTTTGATAGAATACTCGATGCGATCGCTACCTACAACTGCCCGATCAACTTTGCCTGCTTCTACCTGAGCGATAAAGTCACTATAAGGAGCTTGTGGCAACCTCGGCCCAGAAAAGCTAGGAACTATAAAGTTAAGTAGTAACAACAAAGTAAAAAGAATCAGCAAACTGCCACCAAATTGACGTATCCTCGGTGGTTTAATTTTATTTTTGTTATTAGTTTCTACAGGCATTTTTTATTCATTCTCCGATTGAAAAGTTTTTATTTTTGGTTAGTACTAACTACTGTACGGGTGGGTTTAAAAGATAAATCCTCGGTTTTAAGCGAAAGATCATCAGTAAAATCCGCCCCTACTTAACCACTAACCACCATCAACTCAATAACAGCGCCAAGAAACCACACAAAGCAATCCCATCAAACACTCCAGCCCCTCCAATACTCAAAACTCCCGAACTTTTTGAAAACTCCCGAACTTTTTG
Source organism: Chlorogloeopsis sp. ULAP02 (assembly GCF_038404745.2). NCBI lineage: Bacteria > Bacillati > Cyanobacteriota > Cyanophyceae > Nostocales > Chlorogloeopsidaceae > Chlorogloeopsis > Chlorogloeopsis sp. ULAP02. The sequence continues at coordinate 101,827 of NZ_JAYKTT020000065.1, forward strand.
CTTGAATATCCTTAAGGTGTAATAAGTCAGCACCAATCAAAGTTCCAAGAATCCCACCAGCAAAAGCAACCGGAGCAGCATGAGCTGGGGCAAGTAACATTGCAGATACCACGGCAGTGAGGGGAGCCAGTAAGGGATTCATTTGAATACCTATTCCCGGAACTACCCGCGCTGCATAGTAGCTAACAACTGTGACAATGGCAGTAACTAACAAAATTGCCAGGACATTACCTTGCGTAAATTGATACAGTGCTAACAGTACCGGAATCAACCCACCGCCAATATTTAAGGCAACAGTATTAGAACGTTGCACTTTCCTTAAGGGGATACCCCAAAATTCTCTTAACCATAAATCAACAAAATCATCTGTCACGGCAATGGTAGACTCTGTGCGGTATATAGGTATATTGATAGTGCTGCCTAAAATCACCAATATTAGTAATGTAAAAGCAATACTGGGAGAAAATCCCAACTTAGCTACTGCAATTTCTACTATGTCTACTGCTACAACAAACCAAAGGAAAGGTATGAGCAGCAACAATAAAAGAAATAACAGCAGTGAAACCGGCAAATAAATCATGACGGTGTACAAGCAGGAGTTTTATTGCCGAAGTTCAGATGACGAAATTCGCTCTAAGCTTCTGTTTTAATTGACTTGAGTTTATTGTAAAGATTGTTGTTACAATTCATTTTCGTATCTACCCCCCCAGAAAATAGGAATTGCCGTACTCTGATGGAAAATCAGCTTAGATTTATATTGAAAGTCTTTTTACTCTCTGCCATAATTTCGATTTTGATTAAGTATGTGGGGCCTTATTTAGCGATCGCGCAAACGGGAAAAAATGCTCTGATTATAGTATTGTTGCCAACAATATTTATGGCGATCGCCTTACTATGGCGATTTCAAACACACAAACAAACCTAAGGCTATATCCTCGTTGCCAAAATTGCTAGAATTCAGCTAACTTAGCTTAGTTACAAAAAATAGCAGTTTGTCAACTGCCGGGAGTTAGGGAGTGAATCTAGGTCAATGGATTGGCTTAATCGCCTTAGTCTTGTCGTTATATATTTTGTGGCAAATACGTGAAGTACTTTTACTGATATTTGCTGCTGTTGTATTAGCTACTACCTTAAATCGCTTATCCAGACGCTTCCAAAGCTCAGGAATGAGCCGAGGATTTGCCATATCGCTATCGGTAGGTATTTTTATTGCTGCGATCGTCGGATTTTTCTGGCTGATTGTACCGCCCTTTGCCCAGCAGTTTAATGAACTTACTTATCGAGTTCCTAAAGGCTTTCAACTATTCAATACTTGGCTTAATCAACTTGAAACTCGCATTCCTGTTCAATTAACTCCATACATACCAGATATAAATAGCCTTACTAAACAAGCAGAACCTTTGATTAATCGTTTGCTGGGAAGCTCTTTTGCTATTGTGTCTGGTTCTTTGGAAGTAGTCCTCAAAATTTTGCTGGTGCTGGTGTTAACAGGGATGTTCCTAGCTAATCCCATCGCCTACCGCAAATTATTTATACGTTTATTTCCTTCATTTTATCGACGCCGGGTAGATGGAATTTTGGATCGCTGCGAGATTTCGCTGGGAGGATGGGTGATAGGTGCTGCTATTGCCATGACCTACGTGGGAATTATGAGTATGATTGGCTTGTTCATTTTGCGTGTACCCTCAGCTCTGGCGTTAGGAGTCTTAGCGGGGTTTATGAACTTAATTCCCAACCTTGGCCCTACTATTAGCGTAGTACCCGCAATGGCGATCGCACTTTTAGATGCTCCCTGGAAATCCCTTGTTGTATTGGGTCTTTACTTTATTATTCAACAGACAGAGGGTAATTTTCTCACACCAATTGTCATGGCACATCAAGTATCGCTGCTACCTGCTGTGACATTAATCTCTCAACTATTTTTTCTCAGTTTCTTCGGCCCATTAGGATTATTACTAGCATTACCCCTAACAGTTGTAGCTAAAATTTGGGTGCAGGAAGTATTAGCTAAAGATGTTTTAGATCAATGGGATAACAAGCCTCCTAGAGAGACTGAGTTTGTCATCGTTTCTGAAAAATCACTAAAACGTGAATCTGAGGCAGAACTAGATGGATTTGTCGTAGAAACTACAACGGATGAGCAAGATAAACCTGTGATGGATGATGAGATTGCAAAAACTGAGGATTAGCACTCTAAAATTTTTCTACGGCAGGTCGCAAATCTAATTCTAAAGTCCAAACGGTCTGATCTTGCTTGTAGAGTTGCCAGTAAGTTTCAGCTATAGCTTTTGGTGAAAGTAGGGTATGTGCTTCTCGTTCTATTGCCATTGCTCGCACTCTTGAAGTATTAATCATGCCATCAATTACAATATGGGCGACATGAATACCTTGGCAACTAAATTCTCGTGCCAGCGACTGGGCTAATGCCCGTAACCCAAACTTACCCACAGCCAAAGCAGAAAAACGGGCAGAACCCCTGATGGCAGCAGTCGCACCCGTAAGTAAGATAGTACCTCTACCTCGCTCTACCATTGCTGGTAAAACCTGTTGAACTGCCAGAAATGCACCAAAACAGTTTATTTTCCAACAATTCTCAAATTGCTCTGGTGTCAGTTCCAGAATTCCAGCCATTTTAAAAGCACCAGCATTGTAGACTAAGACTTCTGGTGCATCGAAGTATGATTTTACCTCAGCAAAGGCTACTTTGACAGATACAGGATCGGTAACATCACAAGGAACAGCCAAAGCTTTACCACCAGCGACTTCAATATCATTTTGGAATTCAGCCAGCTTGTCTGCACTTCTTGCCATTAATCCCACAGCAAAATCTTCACGGGCAAATCGGTGGGCAATGGCAGCACCTAAACCAGAGCCAACGCCAACAACTACAGCGACTTTTGCTTCACTCATGACAGAAAAGCTCTTAAAAGGCAACATTCCTAAAATATATTATTTAGAAATTACTTTTTGTAAACATCCTTTCGATATTTGCGTTGTTTTCGTATGGTTTTGAGAATAGGCGTTGCTGATTTTATGTATAAAAATAACCTTATTTAAAGCCAAAAACCTTGTTTAGAGGTGATATATTACGTTTGTTCATTTGGATTTATACCGCGATGCAGCAGTGTCTGGGAATGAGTACTATGTTAAGTATCAAAATTTCCAAAACTAGAAACAGCGCGCTCGCTCCTAAAGGCATAGTTTTGAGTGCTAAGAAAGACGCTACCGAATAGATAACCCCAACTGCACACTCTGAGTTGTTTTTCTCAGGTTTGATTAACATTTGAATTGCAAAACTGGTAGTTTTACTTCTCATCGCAAAGATTCTAAGTATTGCTATGTCAATGTGTGTTTACAAAAATATTTTTCACCTAGTAACTAAGAATATTTACTGAGAATATTTTTGAGCGACTAAAGATAGAAGCTTGATTTTACCTAATTTAGTGGGTTAGATAGAAGTAATGAGAAAAATTTTTTAATTAAACGACTAAGGCTGAATTATGTAACTCTAGTGCATTGTGCAAACATAAGATAGTTCCCCAGGAACCAAACAGAAGTGGCTAAATTCAAGGTGTGTGTCGATGGAATTATTAGAGTACCAGGTAAAAGAATGGTTTCGTGAGATCGGTATTCCTGTCTTGTCTTCTCAAAAAATTGATCATCCTACGGATTTGAAAAGGCTAAAAATTAACTACCCAATTGTACTTAAATCTCAAGTGTATGGGGGTGAACGGGCAAATGTTGGCGGAGTAAGGTTTGCAGAAACAACCATAGATGCGATCGCTGCTGCCCAAAACATTTTTAATTTACCGATTTTGGGTGAGTTGCCAGAAGTTTTGCTGGCAGAAGTCAAATATGATGCAGAACAAGAATTTTATCTAGCAGTAGTTTTAGATACCGCTGTTTGTCGTCCCATACTTTTGGGCTGTACGGAAGCAGATATAGATTGGGAATCTGCTGGGAAAAAAATGCAGCATGTTGTGGTAGAGCAAGAATTTTCTCCATTTTATGCGCGACGGTTGGCTTTAAAAATGGGCTTGCAAGGTGCGTTAATGCAGTCAGTAAGTGCTGTAGTCGAAAAAATGTATCAGCTATTTATAGAAAAAGACTTAGATTTGGTGGAAATTAACCCTTTAGGAGTAAGTAGTTCCGATCAAGTAATGGCTCTCAATGGTAATGTGAGCGTCAATGAACGAGCGATCGCACGTCATCCAGATCTCGCAGAAATGGCGAGAAAAATAGTTAATCGTCACAGCAACATAGATTTCAAACCACATTTAGGCAACTGGGATGGAGTAGAACTTCACGGTAAAATTGGCATTCTAGGCAACGGTACAGGCTCAGTACTGGCAACTTTAGATTTAGTAGTCAATGCGGGTGGTAAACCAGGTATTTGTCTGAATCTACGCCACGCTTTTCCTACAGATACTTCACCAACTACTTTTCGCGATCGCTTGGATCGAGCTCTCAACATTTTGACTGGTGATAAAAGTATTCAAGTCATACTAATTAATTTTTTAGGTAGCCTTCCTCAAGTGGAAGAAGTGATGGAAGTAATTGCCAACTATGTGCCAAATCACAAGAACGAACTCAAACCACAGGTATTGCGCTCTAATGGCAGTAAAAGCCGCCGTGAAAGTCACTTGCCGCGCTTGGTTGTTCGTCTTGCCGGCTCTGAGTTTGATGCAGCTAGAAAACACTTAGCAACAATTAAAACTCCAAGCGATACATCTATAGTAGTAATAGAAAATTTAGATGAAGCCGTAGTAGAAGCAGTTCGTCTTGTCAAATTAACTTCTCATAGAAAGTTTTGATATTGTTACCTCAAGCTTGCAGTGGCAGTTGAGGCAAAATGGATAAATGATAAATCTACTAAAAATGAGAGACATTAAGCACCTTTAATCTAAAAGGATGTGGCTAGATCAATGCGTGTCCACATAGGCAAACTAATGAAAATCAAAGACTTTAAGCCTGTTGAGGCTAGTTTTGTATATGTAGCCCTACTCTTCTAGGGTGGTGCTTCTGACAAAAAAATATTCTAAGTATCGCCAGCAAGAGCTAATAGGATAGTTTGTGTTGTGGTATTAAGCGTAAAGACGAATTTGCTCTAATTCTAGTAAAAATTGAGTTTATATCAATGAATATGCCATTTATCACAGTGGCTAGCTCTACCTAATCAATATTTATAAATTAACGTAACTTTTTATGAACTTAACGCCAGACAGTAAAGTTTTAATCCAAGGCTTTTGTGAATTCATCTCAGCAACTCATATTGCTCAAATGATAAGTTATGGAACAAACTTAGTAGCTGGAGTCAATCCTGGTTATGGTGGGCAGAAAATATACGATCTGCCAGTATTCGATTTAGTAGAGCAAGTTGTTGAGAAATTCGGGCTGATTGACACTACGATTATCTGCGTACACCCTTACCAAGTATTGGATGCAGCGCTAGAAGCGATCGCTTCCGACATCCGCCAAATCATAATCATCTCACCAGGAGTACCACCATTAGATATGGTGCAACTGCTGCGTAAAGCTGAAGCAAAAGAAACCTTAATAGTAGGGCCAAACAGTCCTGGTATTATCGTACCGGGAAAAATTCTTTTAGGTACACAACCAAGCGAATTTTATACTCCAGGCTCAGTGGGAATTATCAGTCGCAGTACTACGCTTACCTATGAAATAGCTAGGGAATTAACCAAAGCTGGTTTGGGGCAGTCACTCAGTGTCAGTATTGGTAGTGATGCGATCGTCGGTTCATCATTTATTCAATGGTTGCAAATTCTAGATGAGGATGATGCTACAGAAGCAATTGTACTAGTTGGACAACCAGGTGGGGGGCGTGAAGAAGCAGCGGCACGCTACATTGCCGAAGCGATTGATAAACCAGTAGTTGCTTATATTGCAGGCATCAATGCCCCACCAGCCAAACATTGGCGTCAAACAGGAACATTAGCAGCAGTAATTGGGCGCCATCCAGACTTTGGCATAGCAAAAAGCAAATTGGCTGCTTTTTCTCAATTAAAAGTTCCCGTAGCCGAGCGCCCTTCTCAAATTCCAGAATTAGTAAGACAAGTAATTAATAAATAGTCATTTGTCCTTTGTCATCAGTCATTTGTAATTTATTTTTACTAATGACTAATGACTAAGTAGTGCTTTTGTAGCAGATTCTCCTGCTTTTTGTAATTTTCGCTGTAACTGAAAAATTAAGCCTCCTAATATGATTCCTTGAATAAGAATCGCAAAGAAGACTATGATTGAAGATAATGAACTTCCAGTAGGATACAAGACAACAAGCGGTGCAACAACTGAAAAAAGCCACACAAAAGTGACATGGTTTGGGTTATTTAATAATAAGGCTAAAATAATTACTGGTAGTACAATTACAGTCCCAATAATAGCGACAGTCCAAAATATTCGATTCTGAGTTTTCATGAATAAAGCTAGTTGGGTCAATGCTGCATAAATCATAGCTAGACTACCAGCTAAAGCGAGAGCATAAATACCATTCATTTTATTATTATTGTCATCTTGTGTTAAGACAACCAAGAAACTTAGAGAAACAATACTAATCATTGCATTTAAGGCGATTGCTACCCATACTGGACTTTTTTCTTCCCAAATTAAATCTTTGATTGTCTGACTATTCCAGAAACTCTTATAACCACAAAATTGCTGATAACGCGCCCAATCTATTAGGGATTGGCGATGAGGACTAATAGCAGCAATTAAATATAGGAATAACCAAAAATGCAAAAATAAAAGAGATGAGAGATTTTCTCTAATCATTACATGATCAGAAGCTTTAACTAAAACTGATGATTGCCAGCTTGCACATCCTATAGTTACGAATGTAAAGTAAGACGTTAGCAAATAGCTTTGCTTCTTACTTAGCATCGTGGCATTAGGATGGGAAAAACAACGCTGTAAAGCTTGCCACGCGAAACTTGTTAAAACCGTATAATTTAAAATCGTTAAGCCAACTTTAGCGATAAAACTAACTCCTATGGGAAGAGCAAACCAACGAAATGTTTCCCATGAGTCAACCGATTTAGAGACAGAATTGAGTAACAAATGTGGAATTAGAAAATATGGGTTAAAAAATCTCAGCCAAACTAAGGGGTAATCTACAGGAGTATAAGATAACCATTGTTTAGTAAAAAGAAGGAAACCAAGAACTACTCCGCTACCCAACCAAGCTTGAAAACCACCTAACCAAGAACCAACTAAGCCAAATAATAGTGCAGCACTATAGTAAAAAACACAAGCTGTAAACATCACAGCGTAAAAACAAAAAATCAATCCTAACGGAATACCTGCCGCTAATCCTGACCACAAATGCAAAGGAATTGCTAGGACTAATGTAATATAGACTAAGATTGGAACTCCTAATATTTTTCCTACTAAAATAGTTTGGGGCGACTGAGGACTAAGGCGAATAAAATTTAGCGTGTCACGACGTTCTTCTGTTGCTAAATTATTAATTAGCAGATAAATCCCTGCTACTAAGAGGGAAAAGCAGCCCATCATACTAAGCAGTGTAAATAAATCTAACCACCATAACTGCCAATTTATAACTAAATTACCAAACTCATCTAACGAGCATTGCGGAAGCCCATACAAAATCTTTCCCGTGCAATATTGATTGGTGAAACTTGTAACACTGACATCATTCGTTGTTAGTTGAACTTGGAAATACATAAATAGCAGAAATTGCCCCAGCAAAGAGACAGAGATTGCCAGTATGATGTTGCGTTTTTGTAGACGCCCTTTTATTTCCCTTAAAAACTGGGGATTCCAGTCTCCAATTTTATCTAAAAGATTTTTTATCATTGTAAACTCTCCAATAAAGTTAAGGCGCGTTAGCAAAAAACGCACCTGAAGATTTATCAATCTAACTTTCTATCAACAATGCTTTCGTAGCTGATTCACCCGCTAATCTAACTTGGCGTATTAATTGAAAATTTAACAATATCAAAAGACTAAATTCACCTAAAAGAGCAATAAAAATTGTTGGAATTGTAGTATATTCTAAAGCATTCCAAGGAAAAGTGGAAACCAACCATAAAATAGGAGCTTCACGAGGTTGAATACCCAACATTCCCAGAGATATCATTGGTAAAAATATGACTGCCCCAACAATAGCGATCGCCCAAAAATAACGCTTAGAAGTTTTTAGTAGAAGCATCCTTTGTGCTAAAGTCGCATAAATCATCATCAAAGTAATAAACAAAGCCACACCTAAAATAGCTTTAAATTGCCCAATTTCATTCAGCCAATTTAAGCTATTGGAGTGATGAGCATTTAAAATAGGTGCGATTAATATCCAAATGATGAGTGGAGTGGTAATCATCATTAGATTTATTGCCATTGTAATTACTGCTGGGCTTTTTTCAGACCAGAGCAAATCTTTTAACAGTAAATTATGCCAAAATCTCTTGTGTTTGGAAATATTCTGATGCCTATATCTTGCCCAATCTTGTATTGCTAGGCGATGAGGAGAAATAACTGCAATTAAACTAAACAAAAGTATCAAATTAAAGAACACTAGTAAAGGAAAATTTTGTCCAATTCGATAATTAATATCGTAATAGCAAGAAGAAGATAATGATGATGTGTAAGGGCTACCAGATGAGCAATAATTCCTGACGTATTGTAGGGTAAATCCCCAAAGAATTACTTGCGAATAAGCTACTAGTAGATAACTTTGACCTTTACTTAGCATTGAAGCATTTGGATTGCGGAAGCGACGCTTTAACCCTTGCCAAATCCAGTAAGTCCACAAACCATAATTCAATAATTGCAAGCCAAGTAAACTAACTAGATTTTTACCAACAGGAAGATAAAAGAATTGAACTTGTTCTAGTATTTCCCATTTATACCTATGAAATAGATTTGGGAATAGATAACCAGTTATGTCAAAAGGACTTAAAAGTTTTAACCAAGCAGCTGCATTATCCAAGTATGGGCCACTCGTAGCTATTTGTATTGTAATAGTCAAGAAAACTAAAACTATACCACTACCTAACCAAGGCTGAAAGCCGCTGAAGAAACGACTAAAAAAGCCAAATAAAAGTGCAGCGCTATAGAAGAAAACACAACTAGCAGCTAAAACAACATAAAAGCTAAAAATATGACTAAGGGCTATATTAGCGGAATGTCCTGCCCAAATATGTAAAGGAATGGCAACTCCAACAGCAAGATTAATTAAAATCGGCACTCCCAATATCTTGCCAGTTAAAATACTTATTTCTGATTGAGGACTAAGACGTAGGAAATTTAATGTACCTCGGTTTTCTTCTTGAGCTAAGTTATTGATTAATAAATAAGTACCTGCAACCAATAATGTGAAGATAAAAATGACACTGAGTGATAAAAATATATATTCCCAATGGTCTCGCCACCAAAGTTGTATGTCAATTTGGTCTAAGGGACAGAATTGATTACTACTATATAAAACATTCTGGATACTACGTTCTTCTGCCCTTAGTTGTTCTAATTGTTGTGTGAGTTCCTGAACTTTTACTGCATTCTTTGCCTTACTAAATAAAGATATTTGCTGTTGTAATTGATTAATTTGTGGGTAAAGTTGGTTCAGTTGTTGTCTGTAAGTTACACCTTTAAGACAGTAGGTGCCAGACATAGAGTATCTATTTCCGGGTAGTTCACGTAATTGATATAAAAAAAGTATTAACTGCCCGAACAGCGATGAAACAAATGTAATAATAATAGGAAAAACTTTTAGGCGACCTTTAATTTCTCTCATTAATTGCGGATTTAAATCGCCAATTCTGTTAATAAAATTGAGCATCATATATAAATTTCTCCGAAGATAAGAAGTGGAGGAAGTAGGTGACGCGGTGACGCGGTGACAAGGGGAGAACAACTAATGACTAATGACCATAAACTTATGATGCTTGTTTGTGACCTAATTTGAGGAAAATTGTTTCCAAATCTTCTTGAGTGCAGTGAAATTCAGTAATGGGAATGTCAGCTTGGATGAGCGATCGCAATAAATCTGCACAGTCTTCCTGTTTCCCAGAAAAATTCACTCGGATGCTGTTTTTTGCTGTCATCACCTCCCACTCTTGTACTAAAGGATTATTTTTCAATTCCCCCAACAATTCCTCTTGTTTTCCTAGAGTCGAGATGATGATTTGTTGGCGAGCAAGACGTTGGTAGAGTTGTTGTAGCGAGGCACTTTCTACCAAATAACCGAGTTCCATAATTCCTACAGAAGTACATAATTCTGCTAAATCACTTAGAACGTGGGAGGAAATCAATATCGTCATCCCTGCTTCCTGCAATACTTTGATGATTTCTCGAAATTGCATCCTGGCGATCGGATCAAGTCCCGAAACTGGCTCATCTAACAGCAGTAAAATCGGTTCATGGATGATTGTTCGCGCTAAACTCAGGCGTTGTTTCATGCCCCGCGATAAGGTAGAAATTAAACTGTTGCGTTTATTACTTAGCTGTATTAGCTCTAAAACTTCATGCAGGCGTCGGGTGCGGCGCGGTTCTCGCAATCGATACAAACGAGCAAAATAATCTAGGTAATCCCAAACCGTGAGTTCCTCATACAGCGGATAGTCGTCAGGTAAGTAACCAAGACGACGCTTGAGATTAAGGTTGCTGCGATCGCGCAGTAAGCGATCGCCATTAATATAAATCTCACCCGTAGTTGGTTCTTCTGCTGCTGCCAACATCCGGATGAGAGTCGTCTTTCCTGCACCATTGGGGCCAATTAACCCGTATACTTCACCTGAATAAATTTCTAAATCAACATTATTAACGGCAATGTGTCTGTCAAATTGCTTAATCAGTCCACTGGTGCGAATTGCTAATTCTTTGATCATAGCTGCTGAGGACGGCTTGTGATTAACAAATAAGCTAGCCTTTTACAGCAGCATTTGTCAGGTTCGTTTCGGAAAATGTAACTGGCTTTGAGAAAACAGTAGCGCAAAAACTCTCGTTACCAGGTTGAACCTAATATCGAGAAACGAGAACAACAGAACTGTGGCTCTCTGTCGTTGGGCTTTGCCCAACGACAGAGTATGGTACAAAATCAGGAGTATAAGTTGTCCAAAAAGGATGTTTTGTAGTGCTTTATAGACAATGTATACTTATCAGTTGTTGATTAATTTTAACTCTTCTAAAAACTGGACAGCAGTTAACAGAAAATTAACTAATTTTTTACCAGTTATTTAAGAATGTATCAAACCAAACATCATAAGAATTAGGTGGCAAGTTCATCATTTCCTTTGTGCTACTTCTCATACATAGCGTGTTTACTGTTTTTAAAATACGTTTGCTCATCTTAAAATTAACAGTGTTTATACGTATTTACCAGCCAGTAACAGCAGCACAAATTACGTAGGCTCATGGTTGTTTAATTGACAACAGACAAGCCATTATTCGATAGAGAAACTACAACCCTTGTTTGTGGATATAAAAAAACAAGCACAGATGAGGACACGCTAGATAATATTTTTTGATATCGCTACAAGCTAGCGTCAATCCTATTTGTTTACTTGCAATCAACACAACTATGAGTATACAAAAATGAGTTCAACAAAATTGGAATTGCTAGATATTTCTCGTGCAATCAACTCAACTAATGAAGAAATAGCAAATAAACTAGCCTTACAAAGTAAAAAAATAAATAAAATTTCCTTGGAAGTACTAGTTAAGCAAAAAGCCAAACTAATGGAGGCTGAAAAAAACCAAGTTACTCCTATAGCTCAGAAAGTTATAAATTGCATGATTCTAAAAATGCAAGAAATAGATGAACTCTTATCTGAGAGAAAGAAACAAGGTAAAATCAGCCGCGATGGTTACATTCGTTATCTAATTCAAGCTTGGTACTGTAGTAGCCATACCCCAGAATTTCAAGTGATATTTCATGAGCGTATAGGTCTATATATCCAATCATTACCTGAACATAAACTCAAAGAGGGAAGTAAATTTTTCCGGGCGATGGAGTCCGAATCAGACGAAGAGATAGGACATGAAATTTTAGCTCTAAGAGACTTACAACAATTAGGGGTTCAACATTTCAATTCAATTACTGATATTTTTGATGAATCTAAAAACTTGATTTTTACACAATCACAGTTACTAAATCAAAGTAATTTTCTTGGATTCTTAGGGTACTCATCCTACATGGAATTTTTGTTTGCCAAACATATTGCTTATCAACTTCAGCTTTTAAGTGAAGTAGGAATCGCTAGAGAAGCCCAAACATTTTTATACAATCACTATGTGATCGATTTAAGTCATGCTGGGCATGATATCGAGCTACTTAACTTTTTTGTTGATAGTGATGAAATTGTGAGTGTAATCAAAGAAAATATTAATGTTGTTCACTCATTATACCTGGGTATTCTTGCAAGAGCTTTCAATTAAGAACAGATTTACCTGAAAAGGAAAATGAGTGAAAATAGCAATTCATCAAACTTGCTTTTACAAGCACTATCTTGTCACACATCGACAGTAGAGTTAGCGGATCTCAAGGAAGATCGCCTAAATAATCACATGAACGCAGACATCCAGCTATCTCCATCGCTTTCCGTTGCTGAGGCTATTGTCAAAATGCTGGAAGATTTTGGAGTCAAATACGCCTTTGGTGTTTCTGGCGGAGCAATGGCAAAGCTTTGGGGTTCGCTATCAAATAGCCAGATCCAAGTTCTTCACTTTCGCCACGAAGCCGGAGCCGCTTTTGCAGCAGTTGAAGCATCTTTAGCTAGCGATCGCCCTGTCGTTGTCTTCAGCACAACAGGGCCGGGTATAACCAACGCCTTAACTGGTATAATGGCAGCCCGTGGTGAGGGAGCCAAGGTAATTTTACTATCTGCTTCTAGTTCAGCATCACAGCGCGGCAGGTGTGCTATCCAGGAAACTAACGAGCAGACAATACTTAGTGGCGGAATTTTGAAATCAGGGGCATTGTTCCATTACGCGACTACTCTAGAGTGCGCCGAACAGCTTCCACAAACTGCTCGCAGCATTGCCCTTGGCTTAACAAAACCCAACGGCTTCGTTGCCCATTTAAGTATTCCTACAGATATTCAGTCAAGTTTGGTAAATCAATCTTTACCTCAACCAGATTTATCTCTATGGCTACCTATTCCTAGCAAAGAAACAATTACCAAATGCATAGATTTGCTATCTGAAGGTAACTTTGCCATCTGGGTTGGTTTTGGTGCTAGAAGCGCCGCTAAAGAAATTCGTCAACTGGCAGAAAAAACAGGAGCCGCAGTGATATGTTCGCCTCGTGGCAAAGGAATTTTTCCTGAAGAACATCCTCAGTTCGTGGGTGTTACAGGTTTGGGCGGGCATGGCTCAGTATTCACTTATATGCAGAACCAATCTCCTTCACACATATTGGTTTTGGGAACTCGCCTTGGAGAAGCTACTTCTTTTTGGAGTAGCCAAATGATTCCTCAGGCAGGATTTATTCACGTTGATATCGATCCAGATGTTATAGGGATTGCCTATCCATCCGTACCAACTTTTTCTGTCGTGTCTGATGTCAGAACTTTTGTGCAGTCAATGTTGCAATACTTGCCAGAGAAATCTCAACAATCAAAGAAAACTGTCTTCCCTTATCCTGAACATCAGATAATTCAACCCAGTATCAGTGAACTAGTGCGCCCTGAAATCTTGATGCAAGAAATTCAGCAGGTGTTGATCGAGAACAGTGATGCGATCATCATGGCAGAATCAGGTAATTCATTTACTTGGGCAACTCACTTGCTGCGATTTACTCAACCCAACCGTTATCGAGTCAGCACTGGAGTAGGAGCGATGGGACATGCTGTTACAGGTGTTGTTGGTGCTGCTAAAGCTAGAAACGGAAAAGCGATCGCCATTGTTGGGGATGGGGCAATGTTGATGAACAATGAAATCAGCACTGCCGTGAAATACAAAATTCCTGCCGTCTGGATTGTCCTCAATGATGCACGCTACAACATGTGTGCTCAGGGAATGGCAATGCTAAAACTTGAGGGTGCAGATGCAACTATTCCCCAAACAGATTTTGTTATGATTGCTCGCGGCATTGGAGCTGATGGTATTCGCGTTGAAAAGGAATCTGACATTCGGATGGCATTGGAGAAAGCCTTGGCAACATCTATCCCGTTTGTTGTTGATGTAACTATAGATCCAACTCGGCAAGCACCATCTCGTGGACGTAATCAAGGTTTACTTGCCCAAGGAGTTGTAAATAGTCCAAACAAACACTTTTCATTCCCCTTGATACAGTAACCATTTTTGGATTTTGGCTCGGTAATTAGAAGGCAGATGGCAGAAGGAAGAGGAGTGGGAGAGGGGGAGAGGGGGACTACCCGTACGCCGGGGGCGTTCCCGCAGGGTATCGGAAGGGCAGAAGGAATAAATAGGGATTTAGAGATTAGGAAAAGGACAAGAATTGTAGAGACGCGATTAATCGCATCTCTACCCAATCACCAATCCCCAAAAACAATGGAGAAACTATGAAAGTTTTTGAAAGTTTGAGAGCAACCAATCACGAGCAAATTCTCTTTTGTCATGATCGCGAAACAAATTTGAGAGCAATTATTGCCCTTCATGATACAAGTTTGGGATTAGCTATGGGCGCAACTCGTCTTTTCCCTTATAACAGTGAGGAAGATGCATTGCGAGATGTTCTGCGTCTCAGTCGCGGTATGACATATAAAGCAGCTTGTGCCAATATTCCTGTGGGAGGTGCAAAGGCAGTTATTATTGCTAATCCTGAAGAAAAAACCGATGCCTTGCTCAAATCTTATGGACGATTTGTTGAAAGTTTGAATGGACGCTTTGTTACAGGCCAAGATGTAAATTTGTCACCGGAAGATGTGCGGACAATCAACAAAGAAACTAATTATGTTGTAGGGATTAAGGAATTAGGAGGAGGGGCAACATTAGCAACAGCGATCGGTGTTGTCTTAGCAATCAAAGCAGCAGCAGATTTTCGTTGGCAAAGAAAAAATCTCGACGGGCTAAAAATAGCAGTTCAAGGAATAGGTAATGTTGGCAAGAATCTTTGCAAAATTCTTTATGCAAATGGCGTAAAACTTTTTGTCAGCGATTTAATTCGAGACAAAGCTGAAGAAATCGCAGACCTTTATGAGGCGACAATTGTAGAACATCAGCATATTCATTCTTTGGATGTTGATGTTTTTTCTCCCTGTGCCTTAGGCGGAATTTTAAATAGCTCAAGTATTCTTCAAATTAGAGCTTCTATCATTGCTGGTGCTGCCAACAATCAACTAGAAAATGAAGAGTTACACAGCCAGCTTATTAAATCGAGAAAGATTCTTTATTGCCCAGATTATGTAATTAATGCTGGTGGTTTAATTAATGTGTATAACGAAATGATAGGTAATGATGATGAGAAAGCCCTAAGCCACGTTCGTAAGATTTATGATACTGTTTTAGAGATTTTTGATAAGGCAGAGCGTGAAGAAATTACTACATATACTGCGTCTAAATTATTAGCAGAAGAACGAATTAAAAAGCAAAAACAACAAAAAATACAGCAACAGTTATTAATAGCTTAGAAACCATTAGAACTGAAAGGTATTAACAAATGGAAAGTAATACGTTTGCTACATCTGCCTATATTGCTAATTCACCAAAAACAGCTTTTAACTTCTTGTGCCGATTGGAAACTTTAGACGAGTGGACAATTAATTGTCGAATGTTAGAGAAAGTAGATGATAATACTTGGATTGGAACTTGTGCTGGCTATCAAAGTAATTTCTATTATCATCTCCAAAAGATAGAAAACTCTCTATTTATGGGTATTGAATGGTACTGTGGATTTACTCCTGATAATTACTTCCACTGGTATCCCGTTCTTCTTTTTCCTACAAATTACATAGAGCCTGAATCAAAAGAAAAAGGAGTTTACTTCCATTGGATTAGCTTTGTAGATCCAAAGCGACGGACTCCTATGATTATGGAAGGAATTAGAACAGTACATATCTGTGAAAGTCGCTCTCTCAAAGCTATTTTAGAGCGTAATGAAGGTATTAAAGAAGCAGCCCAAGGAGAATATACCGTTGATAGTGACACAATTTATATTGATGCTCCTATCGAATTAGCACTCGAATATTTAGCAGATATAAGGAACATTGAAAATTGGTCGCATATGCTGCGAGCGCATGGTGAAATTACTCACCAATCAGGTAATTTTTTGGATGAATATAACCAAACAGTCAAAATCACATTCCGAACTCATACTCTGAATGATTATTACCTAATTGAACAAGATTACTTTTATCCTGACTACCAATTTCTCCAGCGCTGCCCAACTTTACTTATTCCCTGTTCACGTGCTTTCAATGATCCTTCTGCCCGTGGGTTTATTCTGCACCGAATCGCATTCTGGAAGGTTGGTAAAACTAACCGCCACGGCAAACTCCAAATGGAGGATTATGGGGCTGAAAATATGAATATCAAACGATTACTCGAAGCTAAAGCTGGTAATTTTGAAACCTTTGCTCGTGGCATGAGCTATATTCCAGCAGTTGCTTGAGACAATGCCAAACGCCTGGAACTAAAATTCCTCTCTTATAGCTCAAGTCTGTTAAAACGGACTAAAAACCCTATCCAGTCTACTTTAGTAGACTTTAGCTTTCAGCCAAGAAATTTATTTCTTGGCAGACAAGGCATGAACAGAAAAATTAAGAGAATTGAAGGTGTATCAATTTATGGTGGTATTAGCAGGAAATCCTTATTTAGAAGGCAACTTTGCTCCAGTAGATCTGGAATTAACAGTAGATAATCTCCAAGTAATTGGGGAAATACCTCCCGATCTTAACGGAATGTTGATTCGTAACGGCCCTAATCCCCTATTTCCATCTCAAGCTTGGTATCACTGGTTTGATGGACACGGAATGCTACACGGTGTTGAGATTAGTAATGGCAAAGCCAAATATTGCAACCGCTATATACAAACAGAAGGATGGAAAAGTGAAAAAGCAGCAGGGCGTGCAATGTCGTCAGGTTTTTTAGCGCCACCTCAACAGGGAAATCCTTCTCCTCCGGTTAACACTGCAAATACAGCTGTTGTCTGGCATGGCGATCGCTTGTTAGCTCTTTGGGAAGGGGGAGAACCTTATCAAATTGAAGTATCTGAGTTAAAAACAGTCAGTCCTTATACCTATGGCGGTGATTTGAAAAGTGCTTTCACAGCTCATCCCAAAGTTGATTTTGCAACTGGCGAGATGATGTTTTTTGGCTACTCTTGGGTAGATTTACCTTACCTGCAATATAGCGTTGTCTCACATGAGGGCAAGCTGTTGCGAACAGTGCCAATAGACTTACCAGTAGGAGTGATGATGCACGATTTTGCCATCACCGCCCACTACACAATATTTATGAACTTGCCCCTAACATTCCGTTTAGAACGCGCCCAACAGGGAAAACCACCTTTACTGTTTGAAAAAGACATTCCCAGTCGTTTTGGTATTCTGCCGCGTCACAGAGATAATAGCAGTATCCGTTGGTTTGAAGCACCTGCATGTTATATTGCTCATACTCTCAATGCCTACGAAGATGGAGACGAAGTAGTACTCATTGCCTGTCGAATGCCAAGTACTACTATGCTTGGTCTTGCAGGCAGAGCGCAAGAAATTCACAGCGATCTTGCCTTTTTGCATAAGTGGAGATTCAATCTCAAAACGGGTGCGGTAATTGAAGAACCTTTAGATGATATCCCTTCAGAATTTCCACGGGTAAACGAGCAATACTTGGGGCGTAACACTAGATATGGCTACACTTCCCGCCTGACACCCAATTCCGTACCCTTGTTCGATGGCTTAATTAAGTATGATTTTGCTACTAATAGCTCTCAAATTCACGAATTAGGGCAAGGGCGTTATGGGGGGGAGGGGGTGTTTGTACCTCGTACTCCCCATATTTCCCAGGGAGGTGAGGATGACGGTTGGTTACTCACCTTTGTTTACGATGAAGTAGCAAAAATTTCTGAACTGCTTATATTAAATGCTAAGGAAATTGTGGTTGAACCTGTCGCTCGCATTATCCTTCCCCAACGAGTTCCTTATGGGTTTCACGGCACCTGGATTGAGCAGACAAATCTAAAATCAGTAGCAATCTAATATAATTCATAAACAAAAAATTTAGTGGCTAATAGCTGTTGGCTGTTAGCCATTCTTGAGTTATATTTCTTTGTAAGTATTTTTGAATGGTATATAGTAAACATATAGACAGCAAGTAAATAAAGTAGTTTAATAATAAATTTTATTTCTAGAGAAAGATAGTAATTGCAAAAATATTCAGCTAGAATATTATATTCACTGCTGTTTATTGAATATGCTGATTTGTTGTGGTTCATCAAAATTCAGATAGCTTACTCAGCACTCCAATTAGAAAAACATCTATTGAAGGTTATAAATTTAGCTGGTTTGATTGGTTTTGTCTGTGGTATCCTCCGGGTTGGCTTATTTTATTCAATCGCCACTGGCAGCATTACCATTTAGATCCAGATGGTTGGAATTGGCTTGAATATATATTATTTTTAATTCCTGGTGGTTTTTATTTAGCACTATTGATTCGTTGGTTGCGTCTTGGATGTCGTTTACCACGTCAGAAAAATATTGAATTTGATCCCACTTATCAACAAGCTTTTCGACAAGAAATTATCGCTCCTATAGTTGAATATTATTTTCGTGGAGAACTGCTACAAATTGAAAACTTGCCATCTACAGAGCCAATGATAGTAGCAATGAATCATGCGGGAATGTCTTTTCCGTGGGATTTTCTCAGCTTGGCTTATTTATTAAATAAAGAACGGGGATGGGTAGTAAAAGTTT
The DNA here is from genome assembly GCF_038404745.2 of Chlorogloeopsis sp. ULAP02. NCBI lineage: Bacteria > Bacillati > Cyanobacteriota > Cyanophyceae > Nostocales > Chlorogloeopsidaceae > Chlorogloeopsis > Chlorogloeopsis sp. ULAP02. The sequence continues at coordinate 120,669 of NZ_JAYKTT020000065.1, forward strand.
TGGCTGGTGTATCTTTATTTGACCATACTTGGATGGTTTGGTGGTTACCACCTGGGTGGTCAAAAGTTTTAGGTGGTGTGAGGGCAGAGTTAGATGATTTTTCTGCTGTAGTGCAAGAGCATAGAGTTGTTTTATATGCGCCAGAAGGATTACGAGGCCCAAGTAAAGGTTGGCGAAAACGTTATCAATTAGAGAAATTTGATCTCAGTTTTATTCAGTTAAGTCAACGTTTTAAAATTCCGATTTTACCTGTTGTTTGCATTGGCAACGAAAGCTTGCATCCTTGGACTATTAATCTCCAAAAATTTCAGCAGCTATTTAATTTACCATTTTTGCCTATCTCACCTTTGATGCCATTTTTTATTCTCTTTCCTTCTATGGGTGTTTGGGCAATGAGAAGTCATTTGCGTTATTTTATTCAACCACTGAAACCAGCAGTAAGCTGTGAGCAGCAATTCGAGAATAAACGTTCTTTTGCTTTTCAACAAGCACAAATATTGCGAGAAAAAATGCAAAGTCAAATTAATTATTTATTAAATAAAAATATTGAAAAGAAAGCGTAAACAGTTCTCATCAAGAGTCTGCACCAGCACCAAAGCGATATCCCTTACCATATACGCTGTGAATCAATTGTGTTTCTCCAGCAAACTCTATCTTGCGACGTAATAGGCGCACTAATGCAGCAATAACATTACTACTGGGTTGCTCATTATCTTTCCACAAATTTTGCATAATTTGAGTATGAGTAAGCAATTTACCAGTATTTTCCATAAAATATTGCAGCAGTTGGCTTTCTTTTTCCGATAGTTCAATTGCCCGCCCTTGCCGATAGGCGATTTGACTTTCACAATCAAGTTCTAAATCAGCCACCGTTAAGCGACTTGTCGGTATAATGGGCGCTTGAGAACTAGAACGCCGCAACAAAGCGCGGACTCTTGCTAGTAACTCCCGCAGCTCAAAAGGTTTAACTAAATAATCATCTGCACCCGCATCTAAACCTTCTACGCGATCGTCAAGAGTATCTTTAGCAGTGAGAAACAGTACAGGAGTTGCAACACCTTGGCAGCGTAATTCCTGACAAATCTCCAATCCCGTGTTGCCAGGCAACATCCAGTCTAAAATTAGTAGATCGTAATTGCCTGTTTGTGCTAGTTTGCGGCCATCTATTCCATTGTAAGCAGCATCCACACTGTATCCCTCACGAGTTAATACACGGCTCAAGGGATCGGTAAGTTCAGTTTCATCATCAACTAGCAAAATTTTCATAATTACAGCAGAATTCAGAATTCAGAAGTAAAATAGGCTTTTTACCTGGCTTTTAGACCTATATTGTGTACTTTATTAACTTGCAATACGCTGTAACTTTAAATTCTAAGATTTGAATTTTCAAATCAGACGCCCATGTGATAAATCACATAACGAGGGAATGAAAATTTCTTTTCTCTAGCCTCTAGCCCCTAGTCCCTAGCCCCTATTTTCAGGACAGCTATTTATAGGAAAATCCTACAACCAAGCATGAAAATCCAATTCCCTGTCACCTATTTTCAAATTTGACCCTAACAAGTAACCCCTTCATTTACAATCTAAAATCGGAAAACTAAAATTGCCATATGCTGACTGTCGCATTGCCAAAAGGGGAACTTCTCAAACATAGCATCCGCCTGCTACAAACTGTGGGACTGGATTTTAGTGCTTTTTTAGACTCAGGAAATCGACAACTGCAAATTACAGATACTAATGGTATAGCTAAAGGACTTCTTGTGCGGGCGCAGGATGTCCCAGTATACGTAGAGTACGGTCAAGCACAACTGGGTATAGTTGGTTATGACGTTCTGCGAGAGAAAAAACCACTAATAGCACAGTTAGTTGATTTGCGCTTTGGTTATTGTCGGATGTCGGTAGCAGTTAAGCAATCAAGTTCTTACCGATCGCCTTTGGATTTACCTGCACATGGTAGAGTGGCATCTAAATATGTAAACTGCGCCCGTGAATATTTCCACAGCTTAGATTTACCCGTGGAAATTGTACCTTTATACGGTTCTGTTGAACTAGGGCCAATTACGGGTATGTCGGAGGCAATTGTTGATTTAGTATCTACAGGGCGGACGTTACGCGAAAATGGCTTGATGGAAATTGCAACGCTGTATGAAAGTACGGCACGATTGATTGCCCATCCTCTGAGTTATCGGTTGAATACAGATAATCTCAATGATTTGATTGCCAATATTAGAGAGGCGATTTTGGCAGCAGCGTAGCAGAGTATTGTATGGAGGGGACGTTATTAGATCCCGCCTATACAAGAACTCTACAGAGAACACTTTACAATAGAAAATAGAAACATTGTGGCTTGACTCACCCAAAGATGGCAACAAAAACGATGCCTGCAATAAACCTCTACGAGAACGATTTTTACGCCTGGACACAGGAACAAGCAAGGTTACTCCGTGACAAAAAGTGGAGCCAGATCGATTTGCCAAACTTGATAGAGGAGATTGAATCTTTGGGTAAGCAGCAACGCCAGGAACTTCGCAACCGTTTGAGCGTGTTGATTGGGCATTTGCTGAAATGGGAATACCAACCCCAACATCGTAGTCGAAGCTGGCTGACAACCCTTCGGGTACAGCGCCGCAATACATTAAGATTGCTAAAAGACAACCCAAGCCTCAAACTTTATCTTGATGATGCACTGCAAGAAGCATATGAAAATGCTAGAGACCTAGCAATGGGAGAAACCGATTTACCAAAGCAAACTTTTCCACTTGCTTGTCCCTACAACTTAACCGAGATTATGGATGATCGCTTTTATCCCGGTGAGCCGAGTGAATTAGTAGACAATTCGGGAGCTTGAACACTTCTAAATCAACCTATTTGCAATGCTCGCCACTGTGCTGCTTTTATATCCATCTGTGTGATAAACCCATCTTTTCCATCCATGTAGCTCTCAATATTATCAGGATATTTCTTTGCAAGTTCGCACTTGAGATCGCTATACTTCTGCGCATCTTCGGGATGGGCAATCATATAATCTCGAAACGTTAAGTGACGCTCTATCTGCACCGAACCAACTTCAAATGCGTGAATATGGTGTGTTCTTATACCTGCTTGATTATGCTTGCGGAAATAACGGCGTCCTAGTATACCATACTCACCCATCACTTCATAACCCAATGCTTCGATTGCAGAATTGTGTTCATCGACTTTTGTAATATCTTTAACCTCAACCAAAATATCAATAATCGGCTTGGCATGAATTTGAGGAATGGCTGTGCTGCCAATGTGATGTACTGCAACTACATTTTCACTAAATGCAAGTGCAATCTGCTTCGACTCAGTTGCAAATACTTCTTGCCAATTTTGATTGTAGGGGACAACTTCTACTCTGAAGAAGTTTACGTTCTTTGACATGGCTAATCATTTCCACTGGCGTGGCAAGGCTAAAAGGGCGCATTAAACCTTTTGCACTCATTCTAGTTTTAAACAACTCAACCACAGAGATTTTATCGGTATTTATTGGTGTCCATCTGTGGTTGTAATTAACTCAGGTTGTTATTGCTGCAAGAAGTCTATATATATTTAGTAGTCAAGTTCTGCTTGGCGCTACTACGAGCCGTTTCTACCGTATCATTTTAGTTGTGTCATGCCACTACAGCCTGCATCAAAAAAATACACTCAACACCCGCTTGATTCCAGATACTTTGAAAGGGGTACTAAGATTTCTGACACTCCTCTAATTCCTCACAACTTCCTCAATTTTTCCTCTTAACCTTCAAAGTAGATCGGTACAAACAAAGTTAACTAGGTCGTCATTAGTCATTAGTAAGAGCTCCAGCCATTGTTAAATTCCTTTAAATCTTATTCTCGCCAGGTGAAAAGGCTGAAGGAAATGAAAACTAAAACTTTTGCAACTATAGATGGTAATGAAGCGGCTGCTCAAGTTGTCTACAAACTCAACGAAGTAATTGCGATTTATCCGATTACTCCCTCTTCACCTATGGCTGAGTGGGCAGATGCTTGGGCTTGTGAAGGCAAAACCAATATTTGGGGAAATGTTCCGACGGTAGTGCAAATGCAAAGTGAAGGTGGTGTTGCAGGTACGGTACATGGTGCTCTGCAAACTGGCTCGCTGACAACCACATTTACAGCATCACAGGGATTATTGTTGATGATCCCAAATATGTACAAAATTGCCGGGGAATTAACACCTACGGTTTTTCATGTAGCCGCGCGATCGCTTGCCGCCCAAGCCCTCTCCATTTTTGGCGATCATAGCGATGTGATGGCAACCCGCACCACTGGCTTTGCCATGCTGTGTGCCGCCTCACCACAAGAAGCCCATGATTTTGCTTTAATCTCCACACGGGCAACTTTAGAATCAAGGGTGCCTTTTGTACACTTTTTTGACGGCTTCCGCACTTCCCACGAAATTAACAAACTCGAACTGTTAACTGAAGAAGATTTACGCAGCTTTATTCCAGATGAGTTAGTACTAGCTCATCGGCAGCGCGCCCTCACTCCTGATCAACCCGTCTTACGCGGCACGGCACAAAACCCCGATGTTTACTTCCAAGCCAGGGAAACTGTTAACCCTTACTATTTAGCTTGCCCAGATATTACCCAAAAAGTCATGGACGAATTTGCCGCTATGACAGGGCGGCAGTACAAACTCTTTGAATACTACGGCGATGTCACCGCCGAACGAGTAATTGTCCTTATGGGTTCCGGTTGCGAGGCAGTGCATGAAACAGTAGATTACCTCAATGCCCAAGGTGAAAAAGTCGGTGTGGTGAAAGTGCGGTTGTATCGTCCTTTTGATAGCAAGCGCTTTGTCGCCGCCTTACCAGAAACAACAAAAGCGATCGCTGTTCTCGATCGCACTAAAGAACCAGGGGCAGCAGGTGAACCACTGTATTTGGATGTTGTCACTGCCTTGCATGAAGCATGGCAATTAAAGGACAAGGAGACAAGGAGACAAGGAGACAAGGAGAAGGATTTTTCCCTCTCCCCCACTCTCCCCCTCTCCCCCTCTCCCCTTCCTCAAATCATTGGTGGTCGTTACGGTTTATCATCTAAAGAATTCACGCCAGCGATGATTAAAGGTATTTTCGACAATCTTGTTGCCAGGGAACTCAAAAATCATTTCACCATCGGCATCAATGATGATGTTACCCACACCAGCTTAGATTACGATCCCAACTTCAACATCGAACCAGACAGCGTAGTTCGAGCTATTTTTTACGGCTTGGGTTCTGATGGTACTGTGGGAGCTAACAAAAACTCGATCAAGATTATTGGGGAAGAAACAAACAATTACGCCCAAGGCTACTTTGTCTACGACTCAAAAAAATCGGGCTCTATTACAGTTTCTCACCTGCGCTTTGGCCCCCAACCGATTCGTTCTACTTATTTGGTGAATCAAGCTAACTTTGTTGCCTGTCATCAGTGGGGATTTTTGGAACAATTGGATATGCTCGCGCACATTGTTCCCGGTGGTACTTTCTTGCTCAATAGCCCCTACAACCACGAGGAAGTATGGAACCGCTTGCCGCGATTAGTGCAGGAGCAAATAATTCAAAAGCAACTGAAGTTCTACGTCATTAATGCCTACAAAGTCGCCCGCGAAGCTGGAATGGGTGGACGAATTAACACCGTCATGCAAGTTTGTTTCTTTGCCGTATCTGGAGTATTGCCACGAGAGGAAGCGATCGCCCAAATTAAGAAATCAATCCGCAAAACCTATGGCAAGAAAGGCAACGAAATTGTGCAAATGAACCTGGATGCTGTAGATCGGACGCTCGACAATCTCTATGAAGTCCAAGACGAGCATCGCGTTGATAGTAATATCGAACAGCATCCAGCAGTACCCGACACCGCACCCGCATTTGTACGAGATGTCTTGGGTAAAATGATTGCTAAGTGTGGCGACGAACTACCAGTCAGTAGTTTACCTGTAGATGGTACTTATCCGACTGGCACGGCGAAATGGGAAAAACGCAACATTACCCAAGAAATACCTGTTTGGGAACCGGATGTCTGCGTTCAGTGCGGTAAGTGTGTGATGGTATGTCCCCATAGCGTCATCCGCAGCAAGGTTTACGAACCACGAATGTTAGAAAATGCACCATCTACTTTCAAGAGTAGGGATGCTAAAGACCACGATTGGAAGGGTTTAAAATTCACTATTCAAGTCGCAGCAGAAGATTGTACAGGATGCGGAATTTGCGTAGATGTTTGCCCGGCGAAGAATAAAGCAGAACCTCGCCGCAAGGCAATCAATATGGAACCGCAACTGCCATTACGGACACAAGAGCGAGAAAATTGGGATTTCTTTTTAAATATTCCTAATCCTGATCGCCGCCAGTTGAAGCTAAACCATATTAACCAACAGCAGATGCAAGAACCGCTATTTGAATTTTCTGGAGCTTGCGCTGGTTGTGGCGAGACACCGTACATTAAGTTAGCTACCCAGTTATTTGGCGATCGCATGATTGTTGCCAACGCCACTGGCTGTTCTTCTATTTACGGCGGTAACTTACCGACAACTCCCTGGACGCAAAATGCCGAAGGAAAAGGCCCCGCGTGGGCGAATTCCCTATTTGAAGATAACGCCGAGTTTGGCTTAGGATTCCGGATTTCGATGGATAAACAAGCAGAAATCGCTGCCCAATTACTCCAACAATTGGCAACCGAAGTAGGTGAAGAACTAGCAAATAGTATCCTCAATGCCCAGCAAAAAGACGAAGCAGATATTTGGGAACAACGCGAGCGAGTAGAATTACTGAAGCGACGGATAGATGAACTGCTGGATGCAAAGATAGGTATTGAACTTAAAACTCAAAAATCCAAACTCCAAAATCTCAAATCCCTGGCTAATTACCTAGTTAAAAAGAGCGTTTGGATGATTGGTGGGGATGGTTGGGCATATGATATTGGCTTTGGCGGACTGGATCACGTCTTAGCATCAGGACGCAACGTAAATATCCTCGTTCTTGACACTGAGGTATATTCTAACACTGGCGGACAAATGTCCAAAGCTACACCAAAAGCAGCTGTAGCAAAATTTGCTGCTGGCGGTAAACCAGCTGCTAAAAAAGACTTGGGCTTAATGGCAATGACCTATGGCAACGTCTATGTTGCCAGCGTTGCAATGGGCGCACGGGATGAACACACGCTTAAGGCATTTCTTGAAGCAGAAGCTTATGACGGCCCATCACTGATTATCGCTTACAGCCATTGTATAGCACACGGTATCAACATGAGTACAGCAATGCAAAATCAAAAAGCTGCTGTAGATTCAGGTCGGTGGTTGTTGTATCGGTTTAATCCCGATCGCATTAAGTTGGGCGAAAACCCACTGCAACTCGACTCGCGAACACCAAAAATTCCAGTCGAACAATCAATGTATCTAGAGAACCGCTTTAAGATGCTCACCAAGAGCAACCCAGAAGAAGCGAAGCGGCTACTTTTGGAAGTACAACATGACGTGAATGTGCGCTTTTCAATGTACCAGTATTTGGCAGCGCAGCAGGTGGAAAAACTCAACGGACATAGCGCTGACACCAAAAGTACAGGCAATCTCAAACAGTTGGTATCCCAGTAAAGCTTGTTAGTTGCCATTAGCCATTCTGGCTTCTGTCTTGAAGGAGGGTGTAGGGGTATAGAAGGAGGGTGTAGGGGTATAAGGGTGTAGGGGTGTAGGAGAAACAAAATCTTACTCCTTCTGCCATCTGCCGTTTGCCTTCTGCCTTATTTTCAGATTAACCATTCACAGTTTTGGAAAAAGAAGATGGATTTAA